>JAYRKO010000251.1:0-4673 GCA_041905745.1 Tagaea sp.
CGCGTGCTCGAAGGTCGAGCGGATGCTCCACAACATCCTGCGTCCGTCGAGCGTCTCGGTCGGCCTGATCGACGCGCAGACGAACCTGCTGGCGAGCCTCGGCTCGGCCGCGATGCCGCGCCTCTGACGCGCGAGGTTCGGGCGCCTGCGTTGACGCGCGGGGCCACCGGCTGGCATCGTCCGGCCAACCGAAAACCGGAAACCGGGAGATGCCGATGATCCGCTCCGCCGCGCGCGCGCTTGCCTGCGCCGCCGTTGTCCTTGCTGCCGCACCCGCCGCCGCGCAGTCGCCCCAGCCGGTCAAGTTCGCGCTCGACTGGGCGCTGCAGGGCAACCATGCGGTGTTCACGATGGCTCTCGACAAGGGCCACTACGCGCGCGAGGGGCTCGCGGTCACGATGGATCGCGGCTTCGGTTCGGGCGACACGGTGACCAAGGTCGCCTCGGGTGCGTACGACATCGGCTATGCCGATCTCAACACCGTCATCCCGTTCAACGCGAACCCGGCCAACGCCACGAAGATGACGGGCGTGCTGCTGGTGATGGACCAGTCGCTGGCCGCCGTCATCCTGCGCAAGGGTGCGGTCGCGAACCCGAAGGGGCTCGAAGGCAAGAAGCTGGCGGCACCGGAAGCCGACGCGGGCCGCATGCTGTTCCCGGCCTTCGCGCGCGCGCAGGGCATCGATATCGCCAAGATCGCCTGGCAGAACGTCACGCCGCAGCTGCGCGAGACGCTGCTCGTCCAGAAGCAGGTCGACGGCGTGACGGGCTTCATCTCGACCAGCGTGTTCAACATCAAGATGGCCGGCGTGGCGCCGTCCGAGCTGATGGTCTACCGCTACAACGAATACGGCGTCGACCTGCTCGGTTCGGCGCTGATCGTCAGCCAGGCCTACGCCGAGAAGAACCCCGAGACGGTGCGCAAGTTCGTGCGCGCGTCGGTCGCCGGCATCAAGGACGCGCTCGCCGACCCGAAGGCGGGCATGGTGCAGCTGCGCCAGCGCGACCAGCTGTTCGACGTGGCGGTCGAGCTGGAACGTTTCGAGATGGTGCGCGACCTGACGATGCTGACCGACAACGTGAAGAAGAACGGCCTGTCGTCGGTGACGGCGGACCGACTCGCCAAGTCGGTCGCCACCGTCGCGGAAGCCTATGGTGTGGCCGGCAAGGTGAAGGCGGAAGACGTCTATGTCGACCGCTTCCTGCCGCCGGCGGCCGACCGCAAGCTCGTCCCCTAACCGCGCGAATAGGCCGCGAGCGAACGCTTGTAGCCGTCGGGCATCGGCAGGCCGGCGATCTCGTCGGGCGCGAAAAGGCCCAGCGCCTTGTGTTCGTGGCTGAGGCGCGGGGTCACGCGCGCCATCGGCGCGCAGGCGTAGGTGACGATCAGGACTTCGCCCGACCCCTTGATGTCGTAAAGCCAGGAATCGAGGATGCGGCCCACGCGCGCGTCGAGACCCAGCTCCTCGGCGATCTCGCGCGCGCAGGCCGCCTGCGGATCCTCGCCCGCTTCGAGCCGGCCGCCCGGCAGTTCCCATTCCTGCCGTTCGTTCTTCAGGAGGCAGAATTTCCCGTCGATCGAGACGACGCCCTTGATCGAGACGGGAAAGCGCGGCGCGCTCAAGCCCGCCCCGCGATCGCGCGCACCGCGCCGGAAAGCGAGCCTTCCTCGAGATACTTGAAGCCCGCGTAGCCGCCCGCGCAGATCGACAGCACCGCCAGGATCGAACCCACGGCGAGCGTCGACACGCCGGTCAGGCCCTGGCCGATCGTGCAGCCCAGCGCCGTCACGCCGCCCGCACCCATCAGTGCGGCACCGACGAGATGGCGCTTCATGTCGGCGACGTCGGCGAACGCCTCGACGCGGAACTCGCCCGATGCGCGCGCGGCGAGGAACGCGCCGCACACCACGCCCAGCACCGTTGCGATGCCGAAATTGATTTTCGCACCCGTCCAGGTCATCGCGTAGACGAGTGCTTCGCCCGTCGGCCCGATGAAGGTGAACGAGGCGAGGGGGACGGGCTCGAAATCGTCGGCACCCGCGATGCCGGTGATCGCCCAGCCCGCGACGACGATGAGACCGATGGCGATGCCGCCCGCGAGGGCTGTCGTGCGGCGGCGGAATTCGCCGTCGGAAAGGCAGAAGGCGAGGAGACCTGCGACGACGATTGCCGTCGCCGCGAGGCGCGCGACGCCGGGGGCGAGGCCCGCGGCCGCGAGGAACGCGGGCAGGCCTTGCGTTTCGAGGCCGGCGCGGCGCAGGTCGAGCGCGGCGGGTTCGATGGCCGCGACGCGCAGCGCACCGGTGAGGCCGCGCAGCGTCATGTAGGCGAAGACGCCGATCACGAGCAGGACGACGAGGCTCTTGAGGTTGCCGGCCCCCAGCCGCACGAGGTTGCGGTTGCCGCAGCCGCCCGCGATCGTCATGCCGAAACCGAAGAGCAGACCCCCGGCGATCGCACCCAGCCAGCCCAGCGAGGGCGTCAGGTAGATCGACGCGCCGAGATCCACAAGGCCCGCATGTGCCAGCCCTTGGCTGCCTGCGATGGCCACGGCCATCGCCAGCAACCACATGCGCAGGCGCACGAAGCTGCCCATGTAGAGGATGTCGGAAAGCGCGCCCATCGTGCAGAAATTGGTTCGTTGCGCGATCGCGCCGAAGGCGAGGCCGGCGGCAAAACCGAGCCAGGCGACGGTCTGGTATGCAGGCAGATCAAGCATGGCGCGGAATGTACCGCTTGCCCGGATTGCGCGACAACCCGTAAGGTTCGCCGCCATGAGCGATGTGACCCTCCTCGACGTCAAGGGCCTGAACTGCCCGCTGCCCGTCCTGCGCGCCCGCAAGGCGCTGGGCACGCTGAAGCCGGGCGCCACGCTGCGCGTGCTGGCGACCGATCCCGGCGCCTCGCGCGATTTCGAGGCGTTCTGCCGTGCGGGCGACGCCACGCTGCTGAACGCGTCCGAAACCGACGGCGTCTTCGTTTTCGAAATCCGCAAGGCGGGCTGAAGGCCGCGCCGTGAGCGACCCCCGCGCGCGCAACGAAGGCGCGGTGCTGCTCGCACTTCTCGCGATTTTCTGGGGCGCCAACTGGCCCGCGATGAAGCTCGCGGTCCTCGAACTGGGGCCGTGGACGTTCCGCGTGCTGTGCGTCTATGTCGGCGCGGCCGGCCTGTTCGCGCTGGCGCTGGTGCGCCGCCTGCCGATGGGCCTGCCGCGCGGGCGCGAGGCCGTCTTCGCGCTGACGGCGATGCTGAACATCGCGATCTGGCAGGTGACCTCGGCCTACGGGCTCAAATTCATGGCGGCGGGGCGCGCCGTGCTGGTCGCGTTCACGATGCCGATCTGGGCGGCGGTGTTCGGCGCGATCTTCGCGGGCGAACGCTTCACGGCGCGCAAGACGCTGGCGCTGGCGCTGGGCGTCTCGGGACTGGGCCTGCTGGCATTGCCCGCGGGCGATACGCTGGCGAACTCGACCGCCGGACTTCTGTTGATGCTCGCCGCGGCGGTGGGGTGGGCGGCGGGAACCGTGGCACTCAAGGCGCAGCGCTTCGCGATGTCGGCGGTGACGCTGACGGCCTGGCAACTCGCCATCGCCGGCGTGCCGCTGATCGCTGGCATGGTCTGGTTCGAACTTCTCGGGCCCGAGGGCGCGGTGCTGCCGCGAGGTGCCATGAGCGTGCCGGGCATCCTCGGCGCGACGTACGCCGCCACGGTGCCGATGATCTTCTGCCACTGGGCGTGGTTCCGCACGCTCGAGATCCTGCCGGCGTCGGTCGCGTCGATCGGCACGCTCGCCGTGCCCGTCGTGGGCGTGCTGTCGTCGTCGTGGCTGCTGGGCGAGGCGCTGGGCTGGCACGAGGCGCTGGCGATGGCCTGCGTCGTCTCGGCGCTTGCGCTGGCGCTGCTGGGGCCGGCGCCGGTCCGCAAGGTCTAGTCGGCGGCCATCCGGTCGGGCGGGTCCTTGTCGCCGTTCCGCGCGGCTGCTGCCGCCTTTTTCGCCTGCCGGCGATGGACGAGATAGACCAGCGTCGTCGCGAACGCGAACACGCCGAGCATGATGTAGAGGAAGTTGTTCGCGATATCGCCCATCACCGCTTCGAGCGCGCTGCCGAACAGGTAGCCGAAGCCCGCGAAGGAACCCGCCCACACGAAGGCGGCGATGAAATTGAGGATCGCGAAGCGCAGCGGATTGACGCGCGCCAGTCCCATCGCGAAGGACGCGAAATTGCGTATGCCGTAGACGAAGCGGAACGACAGGATGAACCAAGTGTCGTAGCGCTTGAGCATTTCGAGCGCGCCGTCCACGCCGTGGCGCCAGCCGGGACGTCGTTCGAGGATGCGCGTGCCGTAGCGCCGGCCGAGCCAGAACCACATCTGGTCGCCCGTGAAGCTGCCCAGCCAGGCCGCGGTCAGGAGGAACCAGAAATTGAGCGTGCCCTGCTGGGCGGCGGCACCGGCGAAGATGACGAAGGTCTCGCCCTCGAAGAACGTCCAGATGAAGATTCCGAGATAGACGAGGGTGCCGTATTCGGCGACCCAGCGCTGGATGTCGTTGGAAAATTCCAAGAAAGGCGTCCCCGGCCGGATTGTGTTAGGGTCTTACCGAACCCATGTTACGGGCGGACGTTACCACGTCCGCCCCCCGGCGAAAGCGCCGGGGCGCCGAATCTTG
>JAYRKO010000252.1:0-4666 GCA_041905745.1 Tagaea sp.
GCTGCCGCGCGCGCGCGAAATCCTGCTCGCCGCGCGCGGGCCCGAAACGCCCGTGGCGCTCGCGCGCAATCTCGGCCGCGAGGGCGAACGCGTGAAGATCGTCCGGCTGGGCGACGACTGGACGGGCGAGGTCGACATGCTGACGCTCGTGCTGGTCGGCAGCACGGCCACGCGCCGGCTCGATCTGGCGGGCGAAACGCGGCTCTACACGCCGCGCGGCTACGAACGCAAGGAAGCGAAATGACCGTCCTCTTCGTCGGCGCGGGGCCCGGGGCGCCCGATCTCATCACCGTGCGCGGCCTGCGCGCGGTCGAGACGGCCGATCTCGTGCTCTATGCCGGTTCGCTCGTGCCGGCCGAGGTCGTCGCCGCGCGCCGCGCGGGCGTGGATGCGATCGACACCGCATCGATGGACCTCGACGCGATCGTCGTGCGGATGGCGGACGCGCACGCAAAGGGATGGAACGTCGCGCGCGTGCATTCGGGGGACCCGTCGCTCTACGGCGCCATCGCCGAACAGATGCGCCGACTCGACGCGCTGGCCATCCCCTACGAAGTGATCCCCGGCGTGCCGGCCTTCGCGGCGATGGCCGCCGCCATGAAGCGCGAACTGACGCTGCCGGGCGTGGTGCAGAGCGTCGTGCTGACGCGCACGGCCACGCGCGCCTCGGCGATGCCTCCGGGCGAGGATCTCGCGACCTTCGCGAAGTCCGGCGCCACACTCGCCATCCATCTGTCGGTCAACAATCTGGCAAAGGTCGTGCGCGAGCTTTCGCCGATTTACGGTGCCGATTGCCCCGTCGCCGTGGGCTGGCGCGTGAGCTGGCCGGACCAGCGGTTTCTCCACGGCACGCTCGGCGACATCCGCGAGAAGGTGAAGGCGGCGGGCTTCACGCGCACCGCGCTGATCCTCGTGGGACGCGGGCTTGCCGCCGACACGGCGGCGGGCGACAGCCGGCTCTACGCCGCCGACCACAGCCACGTGCTGCGGCCGGCGAAGCGCTGATCCGTCAGGCGGCCTTCGCCGCCTTGCCGCGCGCCAGCGTCTGCTCGACGAGTGTCGCCCAGTACGATGCGCCCACGGGCAGGATGTCGTCGTTGAAATCGTATTTCGGATTGTGCAGGGAAGCCGTCGTCCCGTTGCCGAGGAACACGTAGGCGCCCGGCTTCGCTTCGAGCATGAAGGCGAAATCCTCCGAGCCCATCGTCGCGACGCCGTCGGTCGTCACGCGCTCGCCGCCCACGACTTCGGCCATCGCCGCGGCGGCGATCTCGACCTCGGGAGCCGTGTTCACCAGCGGCGGGTAGCCGTGCTTGTAGGCGAGTGCGGCTTCGCAGCCCATCGCCTTGGCGATGCCCCCGGCGATGCGTTCCATCGCGGCGGGCAGGCCCGCGCGGATCTTCGGTTCGAACGCGCGCACGGTGCCGCGCATCACGCATTCGTTCGGGATCACGTTGTAGGCTTCGCCCGCATGGATCTGCGTGACGCTGATGACGACGGCGTCGAGCGGGTTCGTTTCGCGCGACGCGATGGTCTGGAGTGCGGTCACGATCTGCGCGGCGCACACGACCGGGTCGACGCCGCGATGGGGCATCGCGCCGTGCGTGCCGAGCCCGCGGATCGTCAGGTCGAACTGGTCGGCCGAAGCCATCATCGGGCCGGGCCGCACCGAAAAGCGGCCGGCTTCGAGACCCGGCCAGTTGTGCATGCCGTAGACCGCCTCGACCGGGAACTTGTCGAAAAGCCCTTCTTCCACCATCACGCGGCCGCCGCCGCCGCCTTCTTCGGCGGGCTGGAAGATGAAGTGGACGGTGCCGTCGAAATTGCGCGTCTCGGCGAGATACTTGGCAGCACCCAGCAGCATCGCGGTATGGCCGTCGTGTCCGCACGCGTGCATGCGGCCGGCATTGAGCGACTTGTAGCCGAACGTATTGTCCTCGCCCATCGGCAGCGCGTCCATGTCGGCGCGAAGCCCGACGGCGCGCTTCGAGTTGCCGGCGCGCAGCGTGCCCACCACGCCCGTCGTGGCGAGACCCCGATGGACCTCGATGCCGAACGATTCGAGCTTCGCCGCCACCAGATCCGCCGTACGCCGTTCCTCGAAGCAGAGTTCGGGATAGCTGTGGATCTCGCGCCGCCACGCCTTCATGTCCTCGTGGAAGGCGGCAACGCGGTTGACGACGGGCATCGGGAGAACTCCGTTCGTTGGATCAGCGCGGCGCGTTGTTGCGCCGCAGGAATTCGGCGACCGGCCGCTTGTTCGCCGCCTCGGCGATCGCAAGCGCCGTGCGCCCCGTGACCTCGGTGAGCGCAAGATCGGCACCCGCCTTCACGAGCAGCTCGGCCACCTGCAACTGGCCCTCGCGCGCGGCGAGCATCAGCGGCGTCATGCGCGTACTGCGTTCTTCGGCGTTGACGTCCGCGCGCGCGTCGAGGAGCACGCGCACGACGCCCACATGCCCGCGTTCGGAGGCCCACATCAGACCGGTCCGGCTGCCCTTGTCGCGGCCTTCGATGTTCGCCTTCGCGGCGATGAGGATGCGGACGGCTTCGACATGGCCGTTGGCGGCGGCCGCCACGATCGCGGGCCGGAACTCGAGATCCTGCTGGTTGGGCGACACGTTCGCGGCGATCTGCGCCTTGAGGACGTCGATGTTGCCGTCGCGCGCCGCCTCGGCCAAGGGCCGGCGATGGAGGACCTCGATCTTCATCTGCGCCGCCGCGGGCCCGGCGAACAGGCAGAATGCGAGAAGGAACGTGAGAATGCGCATGCGCGATTAGAGGGACGAAGCGGCGGGAAGGTCAAGTGTCCGCATTGGCCCGCACCCAATCGACGGCATCCGCGATGTCCGACGATTGCGGGCCCGGCGGCGGGGCGGGTCGGCGCAGCAGCAGGACCGGCAGGCCCAGATTGCGCGCCGCATCGAGCTTGGCGCGCGCGGCTTGCCCGCCGCTCGCCTTTGCAAGGATGGCGTCGATGCGTTCGGCCGCGAAAAGCGCGCGTTCGGCGTCGCGCGCGAACGGCCCGCGCGCGACGATCACGTGCGCGCGCGGCAGGGCCACAGGGCCGGGTTCCGCCCGGCGCACGAGAAAATCGAGATCGAGGCCCGCAAGCGGTTCGAGCCCGTCGGCGAACGCCACGAAGACGCGCTTTGCCGTCGCCGGCAGCAGCCGCGCCGCCTGCGCGACGTCGGCCACGAAAATCCAGCGATCGCCGTCGACTGGCTGCCATTCCGGCCGCACGAGCGCCAGACGCGGCAAACGGGCGGTGTCGCACGCCGCATGTGCATTGGCAGACATGCGCGCGGCGAACGGATGCGTGGCATCGATGCAGGCCGCGATCCGCTCTTCGGCGAGAAAGGCGCGGAGCCCTTCGACGCCGCCGAAGCCGCCGCTTCGCATGCGCGCGCGGCTCGCCGCAGGTTCGGTCGTCCGCCCCGCAAGCGACAGAAGCGCATCGAAGCCCGCATCGACGAGCGCGTCGGCGAGCAGCCGCGCTTCGCCGGTGCCCCCGAGCACGAGGATGCGCGGCCCGCTCATGGCCCTGCGCGCCCGACGAGTTCGCCCGCCCGGTCGACGACGACGACATCGAGCGCGACGTTCGGACCCGTGATGTCGCGCGCGACGTCGCGCGCCTGGCGCGCGATGGCGTCGCCGACCGGCAGGCCGGCCGCGCGCGCCTGCTGCAGGATCGCGCCGGCCGTGGCACCCGCCTGCGCTTCGGCCACAAGCGCACCCGTCGCGCCGAGCGCGGCAAGCGTGCGCGCAAGATGCGTGCCGTCGACGCGGCTGCGCGCCGAATGCAGGTCCATCGCGCCGGCGGCAAGTTTCGCGAGCTTGGCGAAGCCACCGGCGAGCGTCACGCGCGCGACAGGCTTCGCGCGAAGATATTTGAGCGTGCCGCCGGCGAAATCGCCCATGTCGATGAGGGCATGTTCGGGCAGTCCGTAAAGCTTCTGGACGAATGCCTCGGACGTCGAACCGGTCGCCGCGGCAACATGATCAAGCCCGGCCGCGCGCGCCACGTCGATGCCGCGATGGATCGAATGGATCCACGCCGCACAGGAATAGGGCGTGACGATGCCGGTCGTGCCCAGAATCGAGATGCCGCCGAGAATGCCGAGGCGGGCGTTGAGCGTCTTGGCGGCCAGCGCGGCGCCGCCGGGTACGGAAACGGTCACGCGCCAATCCGCCGGACCGCCGAATGTCGTGTGGACGTCGGCAAGTGCTGCCGCGATGATCGTGCGCGGCACGGGATTGATCGCCGGCTCGCCCACGGCCAGTGGCAGGCCCGGACGAGTCACCCGCCCGACCCCCTCGCCGGCGAAGAACGCCACACCGCTGCCCGGCGCGCCGGCTTCGACCCGCGTGCGGATCTCCGCCCCGTGCGTGACGTCGGGGTCGTCGCCGGCATCCTTGACGACGCCCGCTTCGGCCCAACCGGGACCCGCGGCAGGATTGACGATGTCGAATGTGGGGGTCTGGCCGCGGGGCAGGCGGATCGTCGCGCGCGCGGGCATGCGGCCGGTCGCCAGCGCCTCGCCCGCCGCGCGCGCGGCGGCGGCGGCACAAGCCCCGGTCGTCCAGCCGCTGCGCAAAGGTCCGTCCGGACGGGGCGGAAGCTCGTCTTCGGCCATAGTTTCAGTAGGCTAGCATCGACCGCCCG
>JAYRKO010000253.1:0-4656 GCA_041905745.1 Tagaea sp.
GGCCTACCGGCAAGGCTTGCCGACAACTATCCCGGCCAGCTTTCCGGCGGCCAGCGCCAGCGCGTCGCGATCGCGCGCGCGCTCGTCATGCGGCCCGAGATCGTCGTGTGCGACGAGCCGACCTCGGCGCTCGACGTCTCGGTGCAGAGCCAGATCCTGAACCTGCTGATGGACCTGCGGCGGGAATTCGGCCTCACCTACGTCTTCATCAGCCACAACCTGGCGGTCGTCGAGCATGTCGCCACGCGCGTGGCGGTCATGTATCTGGGCCGGGTCGTGGAACTGGCGCCCGCGGCCGAGATCTTCGCCCGCCCCCGCCATCCCTATACGCAGGCCCTGCTCGCCTCCGTGCTGACGCCCGAGCCCGGCAAGGGCCTGCCGGAGACCGGCCTCGGCCTCGCTTTTCCCGATCCGCTGGACCCGCCGCCCGGTTGCGGCTTCAATCCGCGCTGCGCCTACGCCCGCGCCGTCTGTCGCGAACGTACGCCCGCCTCGGCAGCCGACGGGCCGGCGCGCGTCGCCTGCCACGCCTACGACCCGACTTTCGGAAAGGAATTCGCATGAGCCGCGAAACCGCAATCGCCAACGCCGAACGCTATTTCGACGAGGGCGGCTTCCGCGCCGATCTCGCGCGCCGCGTCGCGATGAAGACCGAAAGCCAGAACCCCGATCGCGGGCCCGAGCTTGCCGAGTACCTGACGGCCGAGATGGTGCCCACGCTCGAGAAACTCGGCTTCAAGTGCCGCATCCTCGCGCACCCGCGCGCCAAGGGCCCGTTCCTGCTGGCCGAACGCATCGAAGACCCGAAGGCCACGACCGTGTTCGGCTACGGCCACGGCGACGTGATCCGGGGGCTCGAGCCGCAATGGCGCGAAGGCTTTTCACCCTGGACGCTGAAGGAAGACGGCGAGCGCTGGTACGGGCGGGGCACGGCCGACAACAAGGGCCAGCACTCGATCAATATCGGCGCGCTTGCCGCCGTGCTGAAGGCGCGCGGCAAGCTCGGCTTCAACGCCAAGTACCTGATCGAGATGGGCGAGGAGACCGGCTCGCCGGGCCTGCGCGAGGTTTGCGAGCAGAACAAGGATTTGTTCAAAGCCGACGTGCTGATCGCCTCGGACGGGCCGCGCCTGCGCGCCGACAGGCCCACGCTGTTCCTCGGCTCGCGCGGCGCGTTCAATTTCGACCTCGAAATCGACGCTCGCGCCGGCGGCCACCATTCGGGCAACTGGGGTGGGCTCATCTCGAACCCGGGCCTGCAGCTCGCGCACGTGATCTCCTGCATCGCGGGCCCGACGGGCCAGATTCGCGTGCCGGAATGGGTGCCGGCCGAACTGCCCGCGAGCGTGCGCCGGGCGCTTGCCGACTGCGAGGTCGACGGCGGCGAGGACGGCCCGCAGATCGAGCCCGAATGGGGCGAGCCGGGCCTGACGCCGTCCGAACGCGTATTCGGCTGGAGCTCGTTCGAAGTCCTCGCCTACCGCACCGGCAACCCGGACAATCCCGTGAACGCCATCCCGCCCAAGGCATGGGCGCGCTGCCAGCTGCGCTTCGTCGTGGGCGTCGATCCGAATGGCATCCTGCCCGCACTTCGCCGGCATCTCGACCGGCAAGGCTTCCCGATGGTGAAGCTCTCGCAGACGCGCGAGGAGATCTTCCACGCCACGCGCCTCGATCCCGAGCATCCGTGGGTCAATTTCGCGGTCGACAGCCTGAAGCGCACGACCAACGCCAAGCCCGCCGTCCTTCCCAATCTGGGCGGATCGCTGCCCAACGACATCTTCAGCGAGGTGCTGGGCCTGCCGACCGTGTGGGTCCCGCATTCCTATCCCGCCTGTTCGCAGCACGCGCCCAACGAGCATCTGCTGCCGGCGGTCGCGCGCGAGGGTCTGCGCCTGATGGCCGGCCTCTACTGGGACATCGGCGAGAAGGCCGCCCGGCCGTTGTGAGCCCGGCTCACAAGGCCGATAGACAATCTCGTTTGGCGCCGGCCGACGCGGCGCGCAATCTCCCTGCCGCCAACGCAAGGAGAAGACCATGCCGCTCGTCCGCATCGACGTCCCTGATACGCTTCCGCACGACCGGCGCCGCGCCGTTTCCGACGCCGTTCATGCCGCCCTCGTCGAGGCGATCAAGATCCCGGCCGACGACCGATTTCAGGTCCTGACGGCCCATCCCGCCGGTGGGCTGGTTGCCGATCCCGGCTATCTCGGCATCGCGCGCGGCGCCGGGTTCCTGTCCGTGCAGGTCTTCTTCCGGCGCGGACGCACCGAAGACCTGAAGCGCGCGCTCTACGCGGCGATCGTGTGCAATCTGTCGCGCGACGCCGGCGTCCGGCCGGAGGACGTCCTGATCGTGCTGACGGAGAACGATCCGGTCGACTGGTCGTTCGGCAACGGCATTGCGCAGTACGCGCCGGGCTGACGGCCGCGATTGACAGGGGGAATGCCGCGTGGCGTTATATCCGGACGGATATAACGCCCGGAAGGACTCCCTATGCGCCGGTTGGCCGCCCTCGCACTTATCTTCGGTCTCGCCGTTGCGCCGGCCGCGCACGCGCAGGAACTTCTCGTCTACGCCGCCGCCTCGCTGACCGACGCGCTGCAGGAAGTGGCGCGCGACACCGGGCAGAAGGCGCGGTTTTCCTTCGCCGCATCCTCCACACTTGCGCGCCAGATCGAGAACGGCGCGCCGGCCGACATCTTCGCGTCGGCCGACGAGGAATGGGCCGACTATCTCGCCCGGCACGGCAAGCTCGCCGCCGGCACGCGCACGACGCTTCTGTCCAATCGGCTCGTCCTGATAGCGCCGGCCGACCGGACGACGACCGCGGCGATCGCCAAGGGAACCGACTTCGCCGCACTGCTCGGCAACGGAAGGCTCGCGACCGGCGATCCGGCCCACGTGCCGGTGGGCAAATACGCACGTCAGGCGCTCGAATGGCTCGACGCATGGGGCACCGTCGAGCCGAAGCTCGCGCGGGCGGAATCGGTGCGCGCGGCCATGGCACTGGTCGAGCGCGGCGAGGCGCCGCTCGGCATCGTCTATGCGACCGACGCCGCGTCAAACCCGCGCGTGAAGGTCGTCGGCATGTTTCCGGCGGAAAGCCATCCGCAGATCGCTTATCCGTTCGCCATCGTCGCGGGCCGGGACACGCCGGCCGCGCGCGCCTTCATGGCCGCCCTCCAATCGCCGGGCGCGAAGGCGATTTTCCGCCGCCACGGCTTCGCGATGGAATGACGCGCGGCGAATGGATCTCCTCAGTCCGGCCGAACTTGAGGCGCTGCGCCTCAGCCTGAAGATCGCGCTTGTCGCGGTCGCGGGTGCGCTGCCGCCGGCCGTTCTCGTCGCCTGGGCGTTCGCGCACCGGGATTTTCCGGGCAAGGCGCTGATCGACGGGCTCGTCCATCTTCCGCTCGTGCTGCCGCCGGTCGTCGTGGGTTACGCGCTGCTGCTGCTTTTCGGGGTTCGGGGGCCATTGGGCCACTGGCTCGATGCGACATTCGGCATCCGCCTCGTCTTCACCGCCGGCGGTGCCGCGCTCGCGACGGCCGTCATGATTTTTCCGTTGATGGTCCGCTCGGTGCGCCTTTCGGTCGAGGCGCTCGATCCCGGGCTCGACGAGGCGGCGCGCACACTGGGCGCCGGCGCGGTCGACCGCTTCTTCACGGTATCGCTGCCGCTGATGCTGCCGGGCATCCTGTCGGGTTCCGTCGTCGCGTTTGCGGCAAGCCTCGGCGAATTCGGCGCCGTCATCACCTTCGCTTCGAACGTGCCGGGCGAGACGCAGACGCTGCCGCTCGCCATCTATGCAGCCACGCAGGCGCCGGGCGGCGACGCGGCGGCAGCACGCCTTGCTGCGATCTCGGTGACGCTCGCCCTTGCCGGTCTTCTCTTCTCTGAGTTTCTCGCACGCCGGGTGCGCCGGATGCTGGGCAGATAGATGATCGAGATCGACTTCCGGCAGAAACTGGAAACCTTCGCGCTCGACGTGCGCCTCGCCGTACCCCCGGGCGTCGTGGCGCTGTTCGGGCGTTCGGGATCGGGCAAGACGTCGATCGTGCGGGCGATCGCCGGCCTCGCGCGGCCGGTCGAAGGTCGCATCGCGGTCGCCGGAACAGTCCTTTTCGATTCGGCGGCGGGCATCGACGTCCCGGTCGAAAAGCGGCGCGTCGGCTACGTCTTCCAGGACGCACGGCTGTTTCCCCATCTGAATGTCGAGGCGAACCTGCGCTACGGCCTGCGCCGCGCGCGGACGGACGAAACCCCGGTCGAATTCGCGACCGTCGTCGAACTTCTGGGCATCGGCGGATTGCTTGAACGCCGGATCGCGGCCCTTTCGGGGGGCGAGCGTCAACGCGTGGCGATCGGGCGCGCCCTTCTCGCCCAACCGCGCGTGCTGCTGATGGACGAACCGCTCGCCTCGCTCGACGCCGCGCGAAAAAACGACGTCCTCCCCTATCTCGACGGGCTGCGCCGACGGCTTGACCTTCCCATCGTCTACGTCACCCATTCGCTCGACGAAGTGCTGCGTCTGGCGGATACGCTTGCGCTCGTCGACGACGGGCGAATCGCGGCGGCGGGGCCCGTCGCGGAGGTGACCGCGCGCGTCGACCTCGGGCCGCTTGCCGGCCGCTTCGAGGCCGGCGCCGCCGT
>JAYRKO010000254.1:0-4646 GCA_041905745.1 Tagaea sp.
AGATCGCGGAGCCAAGCACGAGCATCCGGTCGATGCCAAGGCGCATCGTCAGCCGCGCGGCGGTCTGCGCGCCGATGAAATAGCCCACGACGCACATGACGAAGAACCAGCTGTAGACGTCGGGTGCGAGCCCCAGATCGTCGATCAGCACGAAGGACGAGCCGGAGATGAACGAGAACAGCCCCGCATAGCCCGACGCCACGCACAGCGCGTAGCCCATGTAGCGCCGGTTGCGCACGAGGCTTGCGTAGTTGCGCGCCATCGCGAACGGGTCGAGCGCGCGCGGGTCGCGACGGTGGTTCGTCTCGACGAGATTGCGCGAGAGCATCGCGACGAGGACGAGCGCGAAGGCGACGAGCAGCGCGAAATTCCAGCGCCAGCCGAAATGGACTTCGACGATGCCGCCCAGCACCGGGCCCACGGCGGGCGCGAACGCCATGACCGAGCCCACCAGCGCCAGCATGCGCGCCGCCCCTTCGCGCCCGTAGACGTCGCGCACGATGGCGCGGCCCAAGACGACGCCGGCACACGCACCTGCGGCCTGCGCGGCGCGGCCCGCGACCAGCCAGTCGATGGTGGGCGCGAAGGCGCAGGCAAGCGAGGCGAACGCGTAGATGACGATGCCCGCGATGACGATCGGGCGGCGGCCGAACCGGTCGGAGAGCGGCCCGTAGACGAGCTGGGCGAACGCGAAGGCGACCATGAAGGCCGACAGCGTAAGCTGCGTGCCCGCCACGTCGGCACCCAGCGCGCGGCCGATCGCCGGCAGCGAGGGCAAATAAAGGTCCGTCGACAGCGGCCCGATCGCGACGAGCGAGATCACGAGGGCCAGCAGCATGCGGCCCGGCTTCACCGGCGCGTTCGTCTCAGCCATGGCGCAGCAGCTTCGCCCCGTTTTCGGCAAGCCATGCGCGCGCGGGCGCGTGGTCGCCCGCAAGCTCGGCCACCAGCGCCCAGAAACGCGGCCCGTGGTTCATGTGCGCAAGATGCGCCACTTCGTGCGCGACGACGTAATCGAGGATTTCCGGCGGGGCGAGCACGAGGCGCCACGAGAAGGCGAGCGTGCCGTCGGACGACGCACTGCCCCAGCGCGTGCGCGGATCGGAAATGCGGATGCCCTTGACCGGCCGGCCGATGCGCGCGGCAAGACTGCGCGCCTTTTCCGCGACCAGGCTGCGCGCCTCGCGCTTCAGCCAGTCGCGCACGCGCCGCGCGACGAACTCGGGCGCGCCGCCGACGACGAGGATGTCCGCTTCGCGCCGCGTGGCACGTCCAGGCGTGTGGCGCACCGTCAGCATCGCGCCGAGGAAGCGGAAGGTCGCGCCGTCGGCGAATTCGACGCGCGCGGGCACGGCCGCCAGCCGGCGGCGCAGCCAGTCGCGCTGGCGGCGCGCGAAACGCAGGCCTTCGTCCACGGGCGTGTGCCACGGCACGGTCAACGCGATGGCGCCGTCGGCGGCGTCCACGCGCACCGAGATGCGCCGCGCGCGCGGGTTGCGGCGCACGCGCACCGGCGTGGTTTCGCCGGGTGCGAGCAGGTCTTCGACGGGCACGGTCTTGTCGCGACCGTCGTCGCGACGCGGCCCGCGCTTGGGGAACAGGATTTTGAAAAGACCCACGGCTTTCCGTTTTAGGGGCTTGCCCGTAACCGGCGCAAGCGCGGAAGATGCGCGGCGCCAATCGAAGGGGAAACGCGAAACATGCTCAAGCCCAACCAGCTCCGCCGGCGTCTGGCCGGCGGGAAGAAGGCCCTCGGGGTCTGGCTGCACACCGCCAATCCGATGTCGGTCGAAGCGCTCGCCAATGTCGGCTACGACGCGCTGATCATCGACAACGAGCATGGCCCCGCGAGCCTCCAGCAGACGCACGCGATGCTGCAGGCGAGCCTGCCCCACGATCTGGGCGTGGGCGTGCGCGTGCCCGAGAAGGACCCGGTCTATTTCAAGCAGGTCCTCGATCTGGGCGCCGACACGCTGATGGTGCCGATGGTGCACAATGTCGACCACGCGAAATTCGTCGTCGACGCGTGCCGCTATCCGCCCAAGGGTTCGCGCGGCATCGGCCCGTGGCGCGCGATGGCCAACGGCGTGGCGATCGACGACTACCGCGCCTTCATGGCGGAGAACCTGTTCATCATGGCCCAGATCGAATCGGTCGAGGCGACGGCGAACGCCGAGGCGATCGCGCGCGTGGACGGCATCGACCTCTTGGTGATCGGGCCCAACGATCTCGCCGGGTCGATGGGCATCCCCGGCCAGTTCGACCATCCCGACCACCGCAAGGCGATGGACGCCATCCTCGCGGCGACGACGAAGGCGGGCAAACCCTGCTGCACCGTGCCCCACGGGCGGCACGACACGGCCTCGCTGTTCGCGCGCGGCTTCTCGTTCGTCATCGCGTCGAGCGAATATTCGCTGATGCGCCGCGCCGCGTCGGCCGAAGTGGCCGAGGCGCGCAAGGCGATGGGCTAGCGCCGCTTCTTCGCCTTCGCGAACACGGCCGCGAGTTCGACGTGGCCGGTCCACACGAACTGGTCGACCGGCGTCACGCGCTTCAGTTCGTAGCCGCCGTCGACCAGCGTGCGCGCGTCGCGCGCGAAGGTGGCGGGGTTGCACGAGACGGCGACGACGACGGGGACGGTGCTTGCCGCCAGATGGCGCGCCTGTTCGCCGGCCCCCTCGCGCGGCGGATCGAAGATCGCGGCGTCGTAATCGTCCAGTTCCTCGGGCAGCAGCGGGCGGCGGGCAAGATCGCGCGCCTCGCAGGTGATGCGGCCGGCGCGTGCCGAGGCGCGCGCGGCGGCGAGCATCGCCGCACTGGCGGCCGCGTCGCCCTCGACCGCGTGGACGCGCGCGGCGAGCGGGAAGGAGAACGTGCCGAGCCCGGCATAGAGATCGACGACGCGCTTGGCCTTGCCGATCGCGGCGGCAACTTCGGCGGCGAGTGCCGTTTCCGCCTCGCGCGCGGCCTGCAGGAAGGCGCCGGGCGGCAGCGCCACGGAAACGCCGCCCACCGCGATGCGCGGGGCTTCGTGCAGCGCCACGATTTCGGGCGTGTCGCCGGCATGGCGGCGCCAGGCGATGCGCACAATGCGGTTGGCGGCGGCGAAGTCGGCCAACGTGATGCGCTTGCGCGCATCGGGTGCGCGTCCGGTCACGAGAAGGTCGATGCCGTTGTCGGCGGCCGTCGCGTGCAGGTCGCAGCGTTCGCCCGGGCGCAGCGTTTCGCGCAGGAACGCGCGCAGTGCGGGCAGCAATGCCACGAGCGAAGGGACCAGCACCGCGCACGCCGAAAGATCGACGATCGTCTCGCTGCCCGCTTCGTGGAAGCCGAGCGCGACGCCGTCGGGCGTGCGCAGTGCCGCAAGTTCGGCGCGCCGGCGCGTGGCGGGCGCGATGTGCACGATCGGCTCGACCGCGACGTCGAGCCCGCGCGCGCCGAGTGCGGCTTTCACGAGCGACATCTTCCATTCGGCGTATGCGTCGGCGGCGAGATGCTGGATCTGGCAGCCGCCGCACGTTCCGAAATGCGCGCAAGGCGGCGTCGCGCGCGCGGGCGATGCGCGCACGATCTCGACGAGCGTCGCGCGGTCCTTGCCGGTGCGCCGCGCGCGCACGCGTTCGCCCGGCAGCGCACCGGCGACGAACACCGGTCCGTCGGCGATGCCGTCGCCGGCCGCGCCGAGCCGGCGGATTTCGAGTTCGGGAAGTTCCTCGTTCACGGGACGGAGGTTTAGCGGTCCCGGCTGGTAACGCGAAAGCGAAACCGCCGCCAAACCCCGGACTTGACAGGTTTTTGCCCGTTCGGGCGTTTCGGCCGCAGGCTTTCCGCAGGGCGATCGGCTGAGCGTCGATTCCCCAATGAAATCAATGTCCGACGCGAATACGGGGATAAAGCGACTCGGGGTCGCAGGAGGGTCTGATTCCTGCGGGGAATCGTGTTAAGTATTTGAAATTCCAACAGAACGGTAAAAATCCCAAAATCCGTTTGGCGGGGGGGTGGGGGCGTGTTACCCAAATTCCGTCAGGAAAGCGAAGTCTTCGCCTCTTCGCGCCGTTGTTGTCCGGGCGGGACATCAGGCTCCGACGTTGCCGATGGAGTGCCGGCGGTTCCCGAAAGGGGCCGTCGGCACCAACGGACCCCAAAAATTCCACACGGGAAAACGCCCTCCGGAAATGGAAGAGGCGCCAGGGGCGATCTTGCGATCGTGCCGTTGTCCGGGCGGGACAAATGGCTCCCTGACGCCTCGCGAGGACCGTCGAAGCGGGCGTGCACGCCGCGCATCCGACACCACCGACGCCGCCGCTTGTCGCGGAACGCCGGCCGCCTCATGGCAGCCGAAACCCGGGTATTCCTCCGGCGGACCTGCTTCGCACGTTCGTCCGGGCCCTGGTCCGCCCGATCCGACCGCGTTCCACCGACGGGGGCCCCGGCGGCCACGCGCGGCCCTCCGGAACCCGGTACCCGAGACGTCCGACCCTTGCCAGCGCGTTTGCTTTGCCGGACCTGACCCGAGCCTCGCGCGAGCCTCGAGGGGAGCGGCGCTTGCGCGGCCTTCCTTCCCTCGTCCCTCGCAGCCTGTCCGCCGGCCGCGGGTTCCTGGGCCACCTGGGCCCGCCCCGCCGTCGCCGCCGGACCTGCCGGCC
>JAYRKO010000255.1:0-4627 GCA_041905745.1 Tagaea sp.
CCGCAAGCCGCGACGCCGGGGCGGGTCCGGGACTGACGCTCGGCGTCGAAATCGCGCTCAAGACCGGCTGGAAGACCTATTGGCGCTCGCCCGGCGATGCGGGCCTTCCCGTCGAGATCGACTGGGCAGGTTCCGCGAACCTCGCGGGCGCCAGGCTGCGCCATCCGGTGCCGCAGCGCTTCTCGCTCTTCGGCATCGAGACGGCCGGCTATTCCGGCACCGTGATCCTGCCCGTCGAGGCGACGGTCGCCGAACCCGGCAAGGCGGTCGCCTTGCGCGCGGGCGTCGAACTGCTCGTGTGCGAGGACGTCTGCATTCCCTATCGCGCGGACCTGGCGCTCGACCTGCCGGCGGGGCCGGGCGCGCCGTCGGCGAACGCGCACGACATCGCGCGCTTCGCCGCCCTCGTGCCGCCGGTCGATGCGCAGGGTGCCGGCGCCAACGGTCTCGCCATCGAAGGCGCCGATTTCCGCCGCGGGCCCTCGGCCGCCATCCTCGCGCGCGTGCGCGCCGAACCCGCGCTGGCCGCGCCCGACATGCTCGTCGAAGGCCCGCCGGGCTGGAGCTTCGCGCGCCCCGTCGTGCGACTGGCCGAGGGCGGGCGTCTTGCGACACTGACGGTCGCGGCGACGGCCGGGCCCGGGGCCGAGGCGCTTGCCGCCGGCGGGCAAGTGACGCTGACGCTGGTCGACGGCGCACGCACGGTCGAGCGCACGCTTGCATTGGGCAACGCACCGGCGGCGGCCCCGCCGGGCACGCTGCTGGCGATGCTGGCGGTGGCGCTGCTGGGCGGCCTCATCCTCAACCTGATGCCGTGCGTGCTGCCGGTGCTTGCGATGAAGCTCGCAAGCCTCGTCAAGCTCGACCGCGCGGCGAAGGCTGCGGTGCGCCGCACGTTCCTTGCCACCGCGGCAGGCGTCGTCTTCGCCTTCGCGCTGCTCGCCACGGCGCTGGTCGCGTTGCGGCTGGCGGGCGAGGCGGTGGGCTGGGGCCTGCAGTTCCAGCAGCCGTGGTTCCTTGCGGGCATGGCGTTCGTCGTCGTCGCCTTCGCGGCGAACCTGTGGGGCTGGTTCGAGATGCACCTGCCCGAGGCGCTGGCCGACGCCGGAAATTCGAAGCGCCTGTCGGGCGCCTTCGCGACGGGCATGTTCGCCACGCTGCTGGCGACACCGTGCTCGGCGCCGTTCGTGGGCACGGCCGTGGGCTTCGCGCTAGCGCAGGGACCGGTCGAGATCTACGCGATCTTCGCCGCCCTCGGGCTGGGGCTTGCCGCCCCTTATCTCGCCGTCGCCGCGTTCCCGGCGGCCGCGCGGCTCGTGCCGCGACCGGGCGTGTGGATGCTGGGCTTGCGCCGTGTGCTCGGCCTGGCGCTTGTCGGCACGGCCGCGTGGCTCGTGTGGGTGCTGTCCGCGCAGATCGGCTGGCTGGCGGCGGCCGTGTTGGCGCTGTCCCTGCTGGTGATGCTCGCGGGCCTGTTCTGGCTGCGCGGGCGGGCGAGCGCGCGCCCGCGTATTGCGGTCGTGCTGGCCGTGCTGCTGCTGGGGCTGTTCCTGCCGCCCAAGCTCGCCTACGAGCCTGCGCGCGAAACCGAGAGTGCTTCGATCGCGTGGCGCAAGTTCGATCGCGCGGCGATCGATGCGGCCCTTGCCGAGGGCAAGCTCGTGTTCGTCGACGTGACGGCCGACTGGTGCGTGACGTGCCAGGTCAACAAGCGCCTCGTGCTGTCGCAGGACGCGGTCGCCGTACGTCTCAATGCGGCGGACGTCGTGGCGCTGAAGGCCGACTGGACGAAGCCCGACGCGCGCATCGCCGCGTATCTGGCGGAATTCGGTCGCTACGGCATTCCGTTCAACGCCGTCTACGGGCCTGCGGCGCCCGGCGGTACGGCGTTGCCCGAACTGCTGAGCGCCGATGCGGTCCTGAAAGCGCTCGACGCGGCCGCCGGCCGCTAGCGGGTCTTCTTCGCCGGCGGGGCCGGGGGCTCGAGGCCCAGTTCCATCCGCTCGATATTCGCGCGCGCCGTGTCGGCGGCGACGCCGTCGGGTTCCAGCAGGAAGATCTCGCGCCAGTCGCGTCGCGCGCCGTCCTTGTCGCCCTTGAGGCGCTTGAGGATGCCGCGCTCGAGCCACGCTTCAGGCAGCTTCGGGGCGAGTCGCACCGCGCTGTCGGCGTCTTCCATCGCGAGGTCGGCGGCATCGACCTGCCGATAGGCGGCCGCGCGCAGCGCATGCGCGTCGCCGCGCCGCGGGTCGATCTCGATCGCGCGGTTGAGGTCGTCGATGGCTTCCCAATACTTGCCCTCCGCCGCCTGCGCCTCGGCACGGTCGATGCGGAAGGTGGCGGCGTCGGGCGCGATTTCGATCGCGGCGGCGAAGGCGGCCATCGCCTTCTCGGGTTCGTCGGCCGCCAGCCACGCGCGCCCGGCCTGCGCCACGAGGCTCGCGCGCAGGATCGTGCGCCGGTCGCGGAATCGCGCGGCGAGATCGGTGAAGGCTTCGGCCGCCTGCCGGTAACGGCCCGCGTAGAACTGCGAGACGGCCGCGCAGTGCAGCGCAGGCTCCGCCCCGCCGCGCGCGCGTGCCCAACCCATCGCGTCCTCGTAGGCGGCGTCGGGTTCCTTCTCCGCCCGGCGCATGCAGGCGTCGTATTCGTTGGAGGCGGCCGGCGAGGTGTCGAGGCGCGGCAGCGGGCGCGCGAAGCCGGCACCCGGCGGCGCGCTCTGCGCCGGCGACTGGAGGCGGCGCGCAGGCGTGCGGGGCTGCTCGAGGGGCTGCGGCTCCGGCTTCAGCTGGAGCTGCTGGGCCGGGGCGGGGACCGCGGCGATCAGGGCCGCGAGACAGACGGCGGGAACGGCAAGGCGCTTCATGCGCGAGGGTGTAGCGCCCCGCGCGCGCGGATGCCATAGAGTTGGCGTTGCGATGCCCATCGATCTTCCCGCCGCGATCCCGGCGCACCCCGCGCGCGCCAACCGGTTGTTCTGCTTCGGCCTCGGCTATTCCGCGATGGCGCTCGCGCGCCGGCTGCTGGAAAAACGCTGGCGCGTGGCGGGCACGTTCCGCACGCCGGAAAAGGCGGCGGAGTTAGAAAAAGCCGGCATCGAGCCTTTCCTGTTCGATCGCGGCCGCCCGCTTGCCGACGCCGCCCGCGCGTTGGCCGGCACGACGCACCTGCTGTCGAGCGTGCCGCCCGATGCGGCGGGCGACGCGGTGCTCGACCAGCACGCCACCGACCTGATCCGCCTCGAAGGCGTCAAGTGGACCGGTTACCTCTCCACGACCGGCGTCTACGGCGATCGCGACGGCGGCTGGGTCGACGAGAACGGCGCGCTCCACCCCGTGGGCCCGCGCGGCAAGGCGCGCGTCGCGGCGGAGGAAGGCTGGCTCGGCCTGACGAAGGTGGGCCACAAGGTCGCGATCTTCCGGCTTGCCGGCATCTACGGGCCCGGGCGCAGCGCGCTCGACACGGTGCGCGAAGGGCGCGCCAGGCGCGTGGTCAAGCCGGGGCAGTTCTTCAGCCGCATCCATGTCGAGGACATCGCAAGCGTGCTCGAAGCCTCGATCGCCGCGCCCGAGGCGGGTGCGATCTACAACGTGTGCGACGACGAACCGGCGCCGCCGCAGGACGTCATCGCCTATGCCTGCGCATTGCTGGGTCGCGAAGCGCCGCCCGAAATCCCCTACGCGCAAGCGGCGAAGTCGATGAGCGAGATGGCGCGCTCGTTCTACGCCGAAAACAAGCGCGTGACGAACCGCCGCATCAAGGACGCGCTGGGCGTGAAGCTCGCCTACCCGGACTATCGCGCGGGGCTGAAGGCGCTGCTCGACGCGGGTTTCTAGATGGCGATTTCGTCCAGCGTGTCGGTCAGCAGCTTCAGGTCCTGATCGCGCGACAGGCGGTGGTCGCCGTCCTTGACGAGTGTCACCTTGACGTCGCTCGACGTCACGCGTTCGGCGATGCGCGGCGACCATTGCCACGGCACGTCCGGGTCCTTCATTCCGTGCAGCAGGCGCACCGGGCCGTCGAACGGCAGGGGTGCGCGCAGCAGCAGGTGGTTGCGGCCGTCGTCGAGCAGCTTCTTCGTGATGCGGTAGGGCGTATCGCCGTAGGGCGTGGGTTCCTCGAACCAGCCGTCGCGATCGAGCTTGGCGCGCAGTTCGGGCGGCAGTTTCGAGACGATGAAGTCCTCGGTGAAATCGGGGGCGGCGGCAATGCCCACGAACGCCGCCACGCGCGCGGGCCTCGCGCGCGCGAGCAGCAGGCCGATCCAGCCGCCCATCGACGAGCCCACGACGATCTGCGGGCCCTCGGTCAGCGCGTCGAAGGCGGCGAGCGCGTCGGCGAACCACGAACCGATCGTGCCGTCCTCGAAACGGCCTTGCGATTCGCCGTGGCCGGAATAGTCGAAACGCAGGCACGCGCGGCCCCTGGCCTTCGCCCACGCCTCGACCGCCACTGCCTTGGATCCCGCCATGTCGGACATGAATCCGGCACAGAAAACGACCCCGGGGGACTTGCCGCGAATCCGGCGATAGGCGATACGGGGGAGAGAGGCATCGGAATGCGCGAAGTATTCCGGGCGCGGCTGATCGGACGACATGCAATCCTTCGAGAACGGCAGGGAAGCGGC
>JAYRKO010000256.1:0-4622 GCA_041905745.1 Tagaea sp.
GGCGGGCGCCACCGCCCGGCGCCCAAGGCGCGCAAGTCGGTGTGGGTGCCGTCGGTCGCCTCGCTCTACCATCAGGTGCCGCTGCGCCAGGAGAACGCGTATTTCTCCATCGGCGAGCGCTGCAATGCCAACGGCTCGCGCGCGTGGCGCAAGTTCCAGGAAGAGGGCAACTGGGAAGGCTGCCTCGACATGGGCCGCGAGCAGGTGCGCGAGGGTTCGCACGCGCTCGACGTGTGCACCGCCTTCGTCGGCCGCGACGAGGTGAAGGAGATGGGCGAAGTCGTCAGCCGCTTCCGCGGCTCGATCACCGCACCCCTCGTCATCGATTCGACCGAACTGATCGTGCTCGAAAGCGCGCTCAAGCTCTACGGCGGCAAGGCGATCCTCAATTCGATCAATTTCGAGGACGGCGAGGAGCCGGCCGAGAAGCGCATGGAACTCGCGCGCCGCTTCGGCTGCGCGGTCATCGCGCTGACGATCGACGAGACGGGCATGGCCAAGGACGCGAAGGGCAAGCTCGCCATCGCCAAGCGCCTGCGCGATTTCGCCTGCGGCCGCTTCGGGCTTCGCGAAAGCGACCTGCTGATCGACCCGCTCACCTTCACGATTGCCACCGGCAACGAGGACGACCGCAAGCTGGCGCTCGAAACCCTCGACGGCATCGAGGCGATCGCGAAGGAAATGCCCGACGTCCAGATCGTGCTGGGCCTGTCGAACGTTTCCTTCGGCCTCAACCCGGCCGCGCGCCACGTGCTGAATTCGGTCTTCCTCGACCATGCGGTCAAGCGCGGCATGACGGGCGCCATCGTCCACCACTCGAAGATTCTGCCGCTGCACAAGATCCCGGAAGAGGAAGTGCGCACGGCGGAGGACCTGATCTACGACCGCCGCCGCGAGGGCTACGACCCGCTGCAGGCGTTCATCGCGCTGTTCGAGAACCGCAAGGGCGAGGCGAAGGGCACGCGCAAGCGCGCCGAGGCGGTCGAGGAGCGCCTGACGCAGCGCATCGTCGACGGCGACAAGCAGGGCCTCGACGAGGATCTGGCTTTGGCGATGAAGAGCCACAAGCCGCTCGACATCATCAACACCTTCCTGCTCGACGGCATGAAGGTGGTGGGCGAACTGTTCGGCTCGGGCAAGATGCAGCTTCCCTTCGTGTTGCAGTCGGCGGAAACGATGAAGGCGGCCGTCGCGTTCCTCGAGCCGCACATGGAACGCGTCGAGGGCGCGCAGAAGGGCACCATCGTGCTCGCCACGGTCAAGGGCGACGTGCACGACATCGGCAAGAACCTCGTCGACATCATCCTGACGAACAACGGCTACAAGGTCGTCAATCTCGGCATCAAGCAGCCCATCGCCAGCATCGTTTCGGCGGCCAAGGAGCACAAGGCCGACTGCATCGGCATGTCGGGCCTGCTCGTGAAGTCGACCGTCGTGATGCGCGAGAACCTCGAAGAGATGACGCGCGAAGGGCTGGACGTGCCGGTGCTGCTGGGCGGTGCGGCACTCACGCGCAAATACGTCGAGGAGGACTGCGTGGCCGCCTACGGGGCGGGCCGCGTCGCCTACGCGTCGGACGCGTTCGACGGGCTCGACCTCATGGACAAGGTCGTCACGCGCAAGATCGACGACCATCTGCAGAAGCTCAAGGCCAAGCGCGCCGGCAGGCCTTCGAACCAGACGCGCACGCTCGGCCAGGCGGCCGACGCGCGCCCGCTGCGGCCGCTCGATCTCGAGGAGCTCAAGCTGCGCCGCGCGGAGCTTGCGGCCAAGGCGCCGATCCCGACGCCGCCGTTCTGGGGCGCGCGCACGCTCGAACAGGTGCCGGTCAAGACGCTCGTGCCGTACCTCAACGAACGCATGCTCTACCAGTTCCAGTGGGGCTTCCGGAAAGCCGGCAAGTCGCTCGAGGAATACAAGGCGTGGGCGGCGCTCGAACTGAAGCCGATCCTCAAGCGCATGCTCGACGCGGCGGAGGCCGAACAGATCCTGAAGCCGCAGGCCGTCTACGGCTACTGGCGCTGCTATTCGGACGGCGACAGCGTCGTGCTGCTCGACGATGCGGCGAAGGAAGTCGCGCGCTTCGCCTTCCCCCGGCAGGGGCGCGAGGGCGGGCTGTGCATCGCCGACTTCTTCCGCGACCGCACGGCCAACGAACTGGACGTGATCGGCCTGCAGGTCGTCACCGTCGGCCAGCGCGCGTCGGACGTGGCGCGCGAATGGTTCGCCGCCAACCGGTACCAGGACTATCTCTACCTGCACGGTCTGGGCGTCGAACTGGCCGAGGCGATGGCCGAATACGTCCACAAGCGCATCCGCGCCGAGCTGGGTTTCGCGGGTGAAGACGACCGCGACATCGACAAGATGCTCCAGCAGGGCTATCGCGGCTCGCGCTATTCGTTCGGCTATCCGGCGTGTCCGAACCTCGCCGATCAGGAGCAGATCCTGAAGCTGCTCGACGCCACGAAGATCGGCATCGCGCTGTCCGACGAATGGCAGCTCCATCCCGAGCAGTCGACCTCGGCGATCGTGCTGCACCATCCGCAGGCGAAGTACTTCAGCGTATGACCGATATCGTGCGGACAGTCGCCGAGCTTCGCGCGCGCGTCGCCCAGTGGCGGCATAGCGGAAACAAGGTGGCGCTCGTGCCGACGATGGGCGCGCTGCATGCGGGCCATCTGTCGCTGGTCGATGCCGGCCTTGCGCGCGGCATGCGCGTGGCCGTGTCGATCTTCGTCAACCCCACGCAGTTCGGACCGAACGAGGATCTGGCGAAATATCCGCGTCAGGAAGCGGCCGACGTGGCGCTGCTGGCGGGGAAGGGCGCGCATGTCGCGTTCTGCCCGGGCGTGGCGGAAATGTACCCGCCGGGCTACGCCACGCGCGTGGACGTCGCGGGCCTGACCGATTGCCTGTGCGGGGCCGCGCGGCCGGGGCACTTCTCGGGCATGGCGACGGTCGTCACGAAGCTGCTGCTGCAGGCCCTGCCCGACGTCGCGATGTTCGGCGAGAAGGACTGGCAGCAGCTGCAGGTCGTCCGCCGGATGGTCCGCGACCTCGACATCCCCGTCGAGATCGCCGGCTGCCCGACCGTGCGCGAGGCCGACGGGCTCGCCCTTTCCTCGCGCAATGTGCGCCTGACGCCGGCCGACCGGAAGAATGCACCGCTGCTGAACCGCGAGATGCGCCGCGTGGCCGAGGCCGTCGCGGCCGGCGGCGATGCGGCCGCGGCGTTGGCCGAGGCGCGCAATCGCCTTGCCGATGCCGGCTTCGCGCGCATCGATTATCTGGAACTGCGCCATCCCGAAACGCTGGCGCCCGCGACGGCGCGACCGGCGCGCGTATTCGCCGCCGCGTATCTCGGCGACGTGCGGCTCATCGACAACATTCCCGTCTAGCCGTTCGCCAGCGCGCGACGGTAGAGCGGCCCGAGCAGGGCAAGAACCATGTATGCAGGAAACTGCATGCACGTAAAAAAGAGAAACAGATCGGACTCGGTCGGCACGGCCATCGCGCCGATCAGCAGCGCGAAGTTGCGGTTGCCGGCGGCAAGAGCGGTCGAAAGCGATTGCGCGCGCGACAGCCCGAGCGGCCGTTCGAGCGGCAGCAGAAGGGCGGCCGCCAGCGCCTGCAGGCCGAAATTCGAGGCGAATGCCGCGGCAAGGAACAGCGCGACCTTCGCCGGATCGGCCGCGAGGCGTGCCGCGAACCCGTCCACCGCGCCGAACGCGAACAGCACGAGGGCAAGTACGCCCGCGCCGCCGATTGCGCCGTCGAAGCGCGCGACGCCGTCGGACCCGAGGATACGCCGCGCGATCCACGCGGCCGCAAAGGCGCCGATCACCAGCCCTGCAAGGCGCAACATGAGTTCTCCCGCACCGAGCTCGATCGTCAGTCCGAGGAGCCATGCGACGAGCGGGGGCTGCACGACGGGCAAAAGCAGGCTTGTGCCGACGAGAAGGACGAAAGCGAGAGGCGCGTCGAGCCCCAGCATCAGCGCATACGCCGTGACGGAGACGAGCATGGGCGCCGACGCGTAGAGCGGGATCGCCTGCCGGAGCGCATCGGGCAACGGCAGGTGGGCCGCGATCGCGGCAGAACCTGCCGGCACGCCCACCATCAAGAAGAGGACGAGCAGCGCGGGGACGAGCGGGCGGGCAAGCGGCGCGATCAGCCGCGTCCAATCCAGCCGCAGGATCGCGGAGGCGAGCAGGAAGGTGACGGCCGGCACGAGGACGGGCCGCGCGGCGGCGGCGAGTTCCGGCAGCAGGATGCCGACGAACAGGCACGAGGCCAGCACGACCGAGGCACGACGGTTGAGGAAGGCGAGCAGGGCGGTCATGGCGCCGAGGACACTAACATGCCGGTGTCGCGCATTGCCTGCGATGCGCTAGGCTTGAAATCGAAATGACGAGCCAAAGAAACTTTCCCGCCCCGTTCGATCGCCATGTCGAGCCCGTGCGGTCCGAGTGGATCGACTACAACGGGCATATGAACGTCGCCTATTACGTGCTGGCGTTCGACAATGCGACCGACGTGTTCTTCGAGGCGATCGGCTTCGGCGCCGACTGGCGCAAGGCGACGGGCTGCTCGTTCTTCGCGGTCGATGCCCATGTGCGCTA
>JAYRKO010000257.1:0-4615 GCA_041905745.1 Tagaea sp.
TCGACGTCGATCCGTACAGCTTTATGTGACGCGCGAGAAAGCCTTTGTTTTCGGGCAAAAGTGGATAACCCGCAGCTTTTGCGCGCGCCTTATTGCATCGGCGAAACGGCTGTGTTAGCTAAACGCCCGCGGTCGGCCGGGGAGGCCTTCTCGGCCGCCGTTTTCTTGTTGTTTTTCGCATAGTTGGCAATCCCGTCCGGGGGCGGCCAGCAGGCGGAAAAAACGCCGGACAGGGAATCGCGCGTGGCTTCCAAAAACGCCTCTTCCGCAGCAATCGCCCAACGCTATGCGGGCGCGCTCTACGAACTCGCCAATCCGCAGTGGCTCGACGCCGTCGCGGGCGATCTCAAGACCTTCGAAGAAGCGCTCGCCGCAGTTCCCGAACTGAAGCGCACCGCCAACAGCCCGCTGCTGCCGCGCAAGGCGCAGGAAGCCGCCGTGCTGGCCGTGATGGCCAAGCTCGGCATCGGCGATCTGGTGCGCCGCTTCGTGGGCACGCTCGCGCGCAACCGCCGCCTCGCGGATTTCCCGGCGATCGCGAAGGAATATCGCGCGATCCTCGCCGAATCGCGCGGCGAGACGGTGGCCGAAGTCGTGTCGGCCGCCCCGCTGTCGGCCGCGCGCGTGGCCGAACTCGAAACCAAGCTTCGCGCCGCCGCCGGGCGCAAGGTCACGCTCGACCTCAAGGTCGATCCCAAGCTTCTGGGCGGGCTGAAGGTGAAGGTGGGTTCCCGCCTCGTCGACGCCTCGCTGCAAGGTCAACTCAAGCGTCTTCACCTGTCCCTCTCGGGCCGGGCCTGATTTCACTCGGAGAACGATTCGATGTCCATCCGCGCCGCCGAAATTTCCGCCATCCTCAAGGAGCAGATCGCCAAGTTCGACACGTCGGCCGACGTCGCCGAAGTCGGGCAGGTCATCTCCGTGGGCGACGGCATCGCCCGCGTCTACGGCCTCGACAACGTGCAGGCCGGCGAGATGGTCGAGTTCCCGGGCGGCATCAAGGGCATGGCCCTCAACCTCGAGACCGACAACGTGGGCGTCGTCATCTTCGGCGACGACCGCGACATCAAGGAAGGCGACACCGTCAAGCGCACCGGCGCCATCGTCGAAGTGCCGGTCGGCAAGGCGCTGCTCGGCCGCGTGGTCGACGGTCTCGGCAACCCGATCGACGGCAAGGGCCCGCTCGTCGGCGCCAAGATGACGCGCGTGGAAGTGAAGGCCCCGGGCATCATCGCGCGCAAGTCGGTGCACGAGCCCATGCAGACCGGCCTCAAGGCAATCGACGCGCTCGTGCCCGTCGGCCGCGGCCAGCGCGAACTGATCATCGGCGACCGCCAGACCGGCAAGACCGCCGTCGCGATCGACACGTTCATCAACCAGAAGACGGTCAACGCGCAGGGCGACGAGTCCAAGAAGCTCTACTGCATCTACGTGTGCGTCGGACAGAAGCGCTCGACCGTCGCGCGCATCGTCAAGACGCTCGCCGACTACGGCGCGCTCGAATACTCGATCGTCGTCGCCGCGACGGCCTCGGACCCGGCGCCGCTCCAGTTCCTCGCGCCCTACACGGGCTGCGCGATGGGCGAATTCTTCCGCGACAACGGCATGCACGCCGTCATCGTGTACGACGACCTTTCCAAGCAGGCCGTCTCGTACCGCCAGATGTCGCTGCTGCTGCGCCGTCCGCCGGGCCGCGAAGCCTACCCGGGCGACGTGTTCTACCTGCACTCGCGCCTGCTCGAGCGCGCGGCCAAGATGTCGGACGCGCAGAAGGCCGGCTCGCTCACGGCGCTGCCCGTCATCGAAACGCAGGCCGGCGACGTGTCGGCCTACATCCCGACCAACGTGATCTCGATCACCGACGGCCAGATCTTCCTCGAAACCGACCTGTTCTATAAGGGCATCCGTCCGGCCATCAACGTGGGCCTGTCGGTGAGCCGCGTCGGTTCGGCCGCGCAGATCAAGGCGATGAAGCAGGTCGCCGGCAAGATCAAGCTCGAGCTCGCGCAGTACCGCGAAATGGCGGCCTTCGCGCAGTTCGCCTCCGACCTCGACGCCTCGACGCAGAAGCTGCTCGCGCGCGGCGCGCGCCTGACCGAGCTGCTGAAGCAGCCGCAGTACGCGCCGATGCCGGTCGAAGAGCAGGTCGTGTCGATCTTCGCGGGCGTGAACGGCTATCTCGACGGCATCGAGGTCAAGAACGTCGGCAAGTTCGAGGCCCAGTTCATGGCGCTGGTGAAGGCCAAGCACCAGGACATCCTCGCCGCCGTCGCCAAGGACCGCGAGATCAAGCCGGAAACGGACAAGAAGCTGCGCGAAGTCCTGGGTGCGTTCGTCAAGACCTTCGCGGCCTAAGAACACCGCCGGATAGAGACGATGGCAACGCTCAAAACACTCCGGATGCGGATCGCGTCGGTCAAGTCGACGCAGAAGATCACGTCCGCCATGAAGATGGTTGCCGCGGCCAAGCTGCGCCGCGCGCAGGAGCAGGCCGAGGCCGCGCGCCCCTATGCCACGCGCATGGGCCGCATGCTGGGCTCGCTCGCCGGCTCGATGACGGCCGGTGCCGGCGCGCCCAAGCTGCTCGCGGGCACGGGCGCCGACAAGGTCCACCTGCTGGTGGTCTGCACGTCGGACCGCGGCCTGTGCGGCGGCTTCAACTCCTCGATCGTGCGTCTTGCGCGCGCGGACATCCGCAAGCTCCTGGCCGAAGGCAAGACGGTCAAGATCCTGTGCGTGGGCCGCAAGGGCCGCGACCAGCTGCGCCGCGACTTCGCCAGCCTGATCGTCGGTTCGGTCGAGGACGTGGGCCGCAAGCGCATGTCGTTCGCCGAAGCCCAGCGCGTGTCGGACAAGGTGCTCTCGATGTTCGACGCGGGCGAATTCGACGTCGCCGCGCTCTACTACGCGCGCTTCAAGTCCGCGATCACGCAGGTGCCCACGCGCCTGCAGCTCGTCCCGTTCGCCGCCGCCGAAGCCGGCGCGCCGGACTCGGGCGCGAGCTACGAATACGAACCCGAGGAAGGCGAGATCCTCGCGGCGCTGCTGCCGCGCAACCTCGCCGTCCAGGTCTATGGCGGTCTTCTCGAGAACGCCGCGTCGGAACAGGGTGCGCGCATGTCCGCAATGGACAGCGCCACGCGCAACGCCGGCGACATGATCAAGAAGCTCACGCTCAACTACAACCGTTCGCGCCAGGCCTCGATCACCAAGGAACTGATCGAGATCATCTCCGGCGCCGAAGCGGTCTGATTTTCAGGAGTAGCGAACCATGGCGAACAACAAGGTCGGCCGCATCGTCCAGATCACGGGTGCCGTCGTCGACGTGCGCTTCGACGGCGAACTGCCGAAGATCCTGAACTCGCTGCACGTGCAGAACCAGGGCAAGACCCTGGTGCTGGAAGTCGCGCAGCATCTCGGCGAGCAGACGGTCCGCACGATCGCGATGGACACGACGGACGGTCTCGTCCGCGGCCAGGAAGCGGTCGACACGGGCAACGCCATCGCCATGCCGGTCGGCCCCGAGACGCTGGGCCGCATCATCAACGTCGTGGGCGAGCCCATCGACGAGCGCGGGCCGATCAACGCCAAGCGCACGCTGCCCATCCACCGCAGCGCGCCGGAATTCGTCGAGCAGTCGACGGAAGCCGAAATCCTCGTGACGGGCATCAAGGTCATCGACCTGCTCGCCCCCTACGCCAAGGGCGGCAAGATCGGCCTGTTCGGCGGTGCGGGCGTCGGCAAGACCGTGACGATCATGGAACTCATCAACAACGTCGCCAAGGCGCACGGCGGCGTGTCGGTGTTCGCGGGCGTGGGCGAGCGCACGCGCGAAGGCAACGACCTCTATCACGAGATGATGGAATCGGGCGTCATCAAGACCGACGGCCCCGGCTCGAAGGTGGCCCTCGTGTACGGCCAGATGAACGAGCCGCCGGGTGCCCGCGCGCGCGTCGGCCTGTCGGGCCTGACGGTCGCCGAATACTTCCGCGACGAAGAAGGCCAGGACGTGCTGTTCTTCGTCGACAACATCTTCCGCTTCACGCAGGCGGGCGCCGAGGTGTCGGCGCTGCTCGGCCGCATCCCCTCGGCCGTCGGCTACCAGCCGACGCTGTCGACGGACATGGGCGCGCTGCAGGAACGCATCACCTCGACCAAGAAGGGCTCGATCACCTCGGTGCAGGCCATCTACGTGCCCGCCGACGACCTGACCGACCCGGCGCCCGCGACGTCGTTCTCCCACCTCGACGCGACGACCGTGCTGTCGCGCCAGATCGCGGAACTCGGCATCTTCCCGGCGGTCGACCCGCTCGACTCCACCTCGCGCATGCTCGATCCGCGCGTCATCGGCGAAGAGCACTACAACGTCGCGCGCGACGTGCAGCGCGTGCTGCAGAGCTACAAGTCGCTGCAGGACATCATCGCCATCCTGGGCATGGACGAACTGTCGGAAGAGGACAAGCTCGTCGTCGCCCGCGCGCGCAAGATCCAGCGCTTCCTCTCGCAGCCCTTCCACGTCGCCGAAGTCTTCACCGGCACGCCGGGCGTGCTCGTGAAGCTCGAGGACACGATCAAGGGCTTCAAGGAAATCGTGCAGGGCAACTGCGACGACATG
>JAYRKO010000258.1:0-4594 GCA_041905745.1 Tagaea sp.
TCGATACGCATGCTGGCCTCCGGCCTGATTTCTTTTCGGTCCGCTTCGCCGACTCCCCCGCCGTCCCCGAGGTGGAGGTTTGGGCCGCCTCACTAGATTTCGTGGTGGAGGGCGAAGCTCGTTACCAGATGTTGACCAAACGGCGGAATCGCCCGCAACCGGATTTTGGCTGAATTGTGGGGAGACCCACAATATCTAGTTTTTCCAACAGGATATGGGGTGTGTAAGTCGGCCGAACCACGAAATATCGATGCAAAATCGGTCAAGAGCTAAGTTTTCGTTAATTTTCAATTGATTGCCCCCCTATTCGATTGTTACTCACGCCGATGCTGCGGTGCACAATCACAATCCTGAAACATCGCGGATGTCAAAATTTTTCATTTTAAATCAATAAATTAATACTACGCCGGGGAAATTGTAGAATTCGGAAATCCACGGAAAATCGACAGTCGTGCCGCGACGCGGGCGCCGCGTCGGGGGCGACGCGATCAGGCGGCCGCCGCCAGCGGCAGGTTCACGAGCAGGTTCTGCGGCTTCAGCCGCACGCGTTTGTCCGCATCCATCGCGAGTCCGAGATAGACGGGCCGGCCCGCGATGTCCGCGCGCATCGTGCGCGGGTCGGCAAATTCCAGACGGAAGAGGGCGAGAATCTGCGAAAGCCGCGATTCGTCGACGGATTCGCCGCGATAGAGGTCGTTCATGATGGCGCTCGCGGCGGCGTCGAGCCCGACATGCCAGACCCATTTCGCGTCGTCGATGCGCACCATCGGCTGGATCGAGACCTCGATCGCGAGGAAGCGCGCCACCCAGGCTTCCAGCACGCGCGCGAGCGCGTCGAGCCCCGGCCGGCCGAACGTGACGTCGAGCACGAAATCGTGCGCCTCGTCGCGACCGCGATAGAGTTCGGCGTTGGCCGCCGTCATCACGTCGAGTTCGACCGCGCGCTGCGGCAGCTTGGCTTCCTTGAGCAGTTCGCCGATGGCGCCGAGCCCGTGATCGCCCGCGGCCTGCCGCGCGGCGTGCATCTCGACCGTTTCCTCGTCGGCGAGCATCGCGGTGCCGTCGCCGACGGTCGCGCGCTGGCTGCGGAAGAGGAGTTCGGCCGCGCGCAGGCGCATGGGATCGCTCGCCCCGTCGAGCGCGCCGCGCAGCACGACATGGGCAAGCTGGTCGAGGAACAGCGGCGGCACGGGCGGCGCGCCTTTGGCGGGCGGCGTCACGAAGTGGCCCAGATAGGCGTCCTCGACCGTTCCGGCCGCGACGAGGCGCGCAAGGAAGGCCGCGACGATCGCGTAGTTGTCGCGCATGTCGGCGTCGGCCAGCGCCGCGATGTCGCCCGGCGCCACGCGGGCGCGCGGGTCTTCCATCATGCGGGCGTGCAGTGCGCGTTCGGCCTTGCAGGACTCGGGCACCGGGCGCATTTCCGGGCGCATCAGCCAGGCGCGCAGGAAGTCGTCGGTGACGGCGAGGCGCGCCGGCGGCCCGGGCCGGCGGTCGAGCAGCATGTACCCGGAATTGCGCCAGAAATCGTGCATTTGGGGGCCCGGCGTGGCGGAAAGGGCGACGGCCCGCAATCTGGACGAGGGCGGGGGGTGCGTGCAATAGTCCCCGCGACGTTTTCGAGGGATTCGACGGGACCGGACGGCATGACGATCGGGACACGCCTTTATACGTGGTTGCGCGGCGAGGAAGTCGGACGCGACGAGTTCGGCAACCGCTACTACCGCGACAAGACCGGCGAGCGCCGCGCGCGGCGCGAGAAGCGCTGGGTCATGTACGAGGGCGAGGCCGAGGCGACGAAGGTGCCGCCCGATTGGCACGCATGGCTTCACCACCTGATCGCGGCCCCGCCGCCGCCCGGCGGCCTGCCCACGCGCAAGCCGTGGCAAAAGCCCCATCAGCCCAACCAGACGGGCACGCCCAACGCCTATCGTCCGCCAGGTCACGACCTGCGCGGCGGCAAGCGCGCGAAGGCGACCGGCGACTACGAGCCTTGGACGCCGGGCTGATCCTTCCTTCCTAGAGACCGAAAGCGAAACGGAGCCGCCGACGATGGGCAAGAACCTGGTCGAGACGCTGATGGGCGCGGTCGTGCTCGTCGTGGCCGGCATGTTCCTGATGTTCGCCTATTCGACCGCCGATATCCGCCCGGTGCGCGGCTACGCGCTGACGGCGAAGTTCGAGCGCATCGACGGCGTGCGGCTGGGCACCGACGTGAAGCTGTCGGGCATCAAGATTGGCACGGTTTCGGGGCAGGCGCTCGATCCCGAGAGCTATCAGGCCGTGCTGACCATGACGATCGATTCGGCGATCAAGCTGCCGACCGACACGGTCGCGCAGATTTCCAGCGAAGGGCTGCTCGGCGGCAATTTCGTGCAGCTCGTGCCGGGGGCCGAAGACAAGATGCTGGCGCCGGGTGGGCACATCAAGTTCACCCAGCCGCCGGTGAACCTCACGCAGCTCCTCGGCAAGTTCATGTTCAATTCCGCCGAGGGCGCGCAGAAGAACTGAGCGGGCGCCGGGGGCGAGCGCGATGTCCGCGCCGGTCAAGGCCGGCCGCGACCTGCGGCTCGATTTCTTCCGCGGGCTCGGCCTGCTCTTCATCTTCGTCGACCACATCCCGAACAACGCGTTCTCGTACCTGACGCTCGCGAATTTCGTCTTCTGCGACGCGGCCGAGATCTTCGTCTTCCTGTCCGGCTATTCGGCCGCACTCGTCTTCGGGCGCGAGGCGCAGCGCGAGGGCAATGCGTGGGCGACCGCGCAGGTCCTCAAGCGCTGCTGGACGCTCTACGTCGCGCACATCTTCCTTTTCGTCATCTACACCGCGCAGGTGAGCTGGACCGCGCAGCGCTTCGAAAACGCGCTTTTCATCGAGGAAATGCAGGTCGCCGCGTTCCTCGACGAACCGCACGTCGCGATCATGAAGGCGCTGGAACTCGTCCACCAGCCGCTTTTCATGAACATCCTGCCGCTCTACGTCGTGCTGCTGACGGGCTTCGCGCTGGCGCTGCCGCTCCTGAAGCGCCTTCTCTGGCCGATCGTCGCGGTATCCGCGGTGCTCTACGCGCTCGTTCCGTTCGTCGCGATGAACCTGCGCGCCTATCCCGACGGCGTGTGGTTCTTCAACCCGTTCGCGTGGCAGTTCCTCTTCGTGCTGGGGATCGCGTGCGGCTGGAAGGCGGGCGTGGACGGGGCGCCGGTGCGCGTGCCGCAATGGGCCGCGCGCGCGGCGCTCGCCGCGCTGGCGATCCTCGTGCCGGTGCGCTTCTGGATCAGCCTCGGCTATTTCTACGACGGCGTGCCGCCCGGCTTCGCCGAAATCGCCTATCAGTTCGCCAACAAGACCGATCTGGGACCGCTGCGGCTGGCGAGTTTCGTGTCGCTGGCGGTCGCGGTCGTGGGCGCGGTCCCGCGCGAGTCGGGGTGGCTCGCTTCGCGCGCGGCGCGCGCGGTCGTCCTGTGCGGGCAGAATTCGCTGCAGATCTTCTGCCTCGGCATTTTCCTTTCCGTGAGCGCGCATTCGCTGCTGCTGGAATTCGGCTACGACGTCGAGAACCAGGCGGCGGTGACGCTCGGCGGATGTCTCTTGCTCGTCGGCGCGGCACGGGTATTGTCGTGGAGCAAGAGCCGCAAGACTCGCCGCGCCGGAGATCCGGGAGACGGGGGCGGGGGATGAAGTTTCGCAATCGGCGCATCGTCGCCGCTATCCTGATGGTCCTTCTCGGGGCCGGGAGCGCGCGCGCCCAGACACCGGTCGCTCCGGCGGCCGAAACGCCCGAGCATTGCCGCGTACCGCGCAGCGTGTTCGTCGACAGCTCCCGTCTCAATTTCACGGCCAAGAAGATCGCGCGGGGCGAGCCGGTGACGATCGTGGCGCTGGGCTCGTCCTCGACGCTGGGCGCGAGCGCAAGCGCACCCGCCAACGCGTGGCCTGCGCGGCTCGAGGCCGACCTGCGACGCCGCCTGCCCGGGCGCACGTTCGTCGTCCACAATCGCGGCAAGGCGCGCGACGACGCCGAGCACATGGTCCAGCGCCTCGAGGCCGACGTGATCGCGCTCAAGCCCACGCTCGTCGTCTGGGAGACGGGCACCGCCGAGGCGGTGCGGCAGATGGAGATCGAGCCCTTCGTCGCGCACGTGCAGGCCGGGATCGACCGCATTGCGCATATCGGCGCCGACGTCATGCTGGTGACGCCGCAATATTCGCGCGAAACGGCGCGGCTCATCGCCTATCAGCCCTATATCGAGGCGATGAACGGTATCGGCCTGCGCCGGGACGCGCTGCTGTTTCCGCGCTTCGAGATCATGCGCCACTGGGTCGAGTCCGGGCAGATGCAGCTCGACAGCCTGACGCCCGCACAGGTCGCGGGAATGGCCGACCGGCTTTACGACTGCCTCGGCCGGCAGATGGCGCGTGCCATCGTGATCGCGACCGAACCCGAAAAGACGCGCTGATACCGCAAGTTTTACGCTTGTGACGCGCGTCACTGCGCAGTCGGCGGTTGTGCGCCAGTCTCCGATCGTCGGCGCGGCACTTCGATTCGCCCGCGCCCGACGGGAGAAGTCGAAATGGGTACCGGACAGAACGTTT
>JAYRKO010000259.1:0-4591 GCA_041905745.1 Tagaea sp.
GGACCGACTACAACACCGAACGACCCCACATGGCCCTCGGCGGCTTGACGCCGAAGGCCTACGCGGACCAAATAGACCGTGCCCGAAAGTTCGCTTAGCAGTTGGACCTAAGTACGGGGCAGGACCAACCGCTTCCAAAATCATACTTCAGGGAGGACCACTTCAATGGGGGCAGGTCACATCGAGCCACAACTTGGCACGAGAGATCCGGACAATAAGCCTTCAAGCGGCCTTATAGGCGAGCGGCGCGAAGTCACACATTCGCACCCCGGTTCCAAAAATCTCAGCAACCCAACCAGCGTTCGCGTTTTTCGGCTTCTGGTCAGTGCGGCAGTTGCAATGGTCATATGGGTTGGCTGGGCCTATTTATCGGCCGCTGAATTTATTTCTGCTCTGAATTCGAGAGATAAGGCTACCGTCGAGGACTATGTCGACCGAGCTTCACTTAAGTATTCGGTTGAAACCATTGCAGCATCGACATTCGAAACTGCAATAGCGAAATTCGACAAGCGCGATAATCTGCCTCCTATTGAAGCGTTCCTTGGAGGGGCGATTGCTGCAAAGCTCATCGAATCGCTGCCGCCAACAGAACTGTTCGAATTACTTCTCCCGAAGCAGGCGCAACTTCGAACAATTTGGCCAAACGGGATCCGGCGATTTTTCATCACGTATGCTGATCAAAATGGGCAAGGCGTGGTTTTGATTTTGTCCTTTCGTGACTTTGGCTGGAAGATTACGGGCATACACCACTGGTAAGAAACTACTGCCGCCAGCCCGGCCAGCCGGCGCTGCCGCAGTAACGCCCTCAACCTGACCCTCTCCCGCAAGCGGGAGAGGGTCAGGTTGAGGGTCTTCCCAGCGTTTCCATCAGCTCGGTCCACTCGCGCTTGGACAGGCCGGACTGTTCCTGCGTCACCTTCTCGCCCGCCAGCAGGCGCTTGATGACCGCAAGGCCCGGGCCCGACACGGCCACGCCCGTCATGCGGTAGTCCTCGAACGCCTCATAGGCGATCGGGCACCAGCGCTTCACCACGTCGCGGATCGCGTCGGCGTAGACGCGGATCTCGTACTGCGCGTGGCTGTCGGCGCGCAGGCTGAGGAAGTGGAAGAGATTGTTGAGATCGATCTTCCAGTACCACTGCGTATACCAGTTCGTCGGCAGCACCATGCGGGCCAGTTCCCGCGCAAGGCCGGGGCGAGAGGGATCCGCCCCCTCGCCCTCGTTCAGCAGGTCGGAATAGGTCGCGTAGGCGTCGGCCGACAGCTTCTCGATGGCCGAGAGCGCGCGTTCGGCCGCACTGCCTTCGAGCAGGTCGCCGCGGCCCTGGCGGTTGACGGTCGACTGCGCGGCAAGCTGGTCGGGCGCCGGCACGTAGAATTCGCGGTCGAGGATCGAATAGCGCGCCGAATATTCGTTCACGTTCGCCGTGCGGTGGCGGATCCACTGGCGCGCGACGAAGATGGGCAGCTTCACGTGCAGCTTGATCTCGCACATCTCGAACGGGGTCGAGTGGCGGTGGCGCATCAGGTAGCGCAGCAGGTTGCGGTCGTCGCTGATCTTCTTCGTGCCCTTGCCGTAGGACACGCGCGCGGCCTGCACGACGGCCGCATCGTCGCCGAAATAGTCGACGACCCGCACGAAGCCGTGATCGAGCACGGGGATCGCCTTGTAGAGGATCTCCTCCAGCGCCGGGACGGTGGGACGGCGCGTGGACGCCTGCTGGGCGCGCGCGGCCTCGATTTCGGCTTGCTGCTCGGCGGAAAGGGAAGACTTCATGGAGGCGACTTTCGGGCACGAATCGAAGGGGATAGGAGTCTAGCGCCCGCGCGCGCACACCCCAACCTCTTCCCCCAAGGCCCGGAAATCCCTATATTTGAAGGGTCGGGCAACCGACTATGGCGATAAACGGCTTGCGTAATAGCCGATGCGGACCCGGGGGCAGTGCCCGGCGCCTCCACCACTTTCCACCTGTGGGGGCGAACCAGGATCGACGCGCGGGTAAAGGCATGACTTTCGCCCGGCATGGTACCGCCGTTATCGGGCCGATCAAGAGATGCCAACGACAACGTGGCTCTCGCTTCGGAAGCTCGTCTCGCGGCCTAACGGTCGCCTGACTTGTAACCTATAGCGCGGTCCGGGGGGCACCGGGCAACAGAAGCCCCCCACTTTCCTTCGGCGCGCCGGGCCGGATGGTCGTATCCTTCTTCCGGCAGACGAGGAACCCGTGGCCGACCAGCCGACCGATACGCTCCACTATGAACGCATGATGGAAACCGCGCTGCGCGGCGTGATCCGCGAGGCGCTGACCGTCGCCGCGTCGACCGGCCTGCCGGGCGAGCACCATTTCTATCTGACCTTCCGCACCGGCGACGACGGCGTCGACATTCCCGCGCGCCTGCGCCAGCGCCATCCCGACGAGATGACCATCGTGCTCCAGCACCAGTTCTGGGGGCTGGAAGTCGGCGAGGACCGTTTCGCGGTGACGCTCTCCTTCGACCGCGTGCACGAACGCCTGACCGTGCCCTATGCGGCCATAACCGCCTTCGTCGATCCCTCGGTCCAGTTCGGCCTGCAGTTCCCGTCCTCGGGCGCGGCGGCCGCAACACCGGCGCCCAAGCCGGCCGAACCGCCCAAGGCCGAGACGCCGGCGGCCGCCGAAACGGCCGCACCCGCCGACGGCGGCGATACCTCCGGCCGCGTCGTCGCGCTCGACGCGTTCCGCAAGAAGTGACCGCGCCCTTCCCTTCCCGCCTGCCGATACGAGAGTGACATGGCCGAATTCGCCTTCCGCGAGATGATCGACGTCGCGCACGACGACGTGCCGTTCCGCAAGCTGACCGCCGACCACGTGTCGACGACGAAGTTCGAGGGCCGCGAGATCCTGAAAGTGGCGCCCGAGGCGCTGACGCTGCTCGCGCGCGAGGCCTTCGTCGACATCGCCCACCTGCTGCGCCCGGCGCACCTCGCCCAGATGCGCGCGATCCTCGACGACCCCGAGGCGTCGGCCAACGACAAGTTCGTCGTCTACGACCTCCTGAAGAACGCCTGCATCTCGGCCGGCGGCGTGCTGCCGATGTGCCAGGACACCGGCAACGCCATCGTCATGGGCAAGAAGGGCCAGCAGGTGTGGACCGGTTACGACGACGCCGAGGCGATCGCGCGCGGCGTGTGGCGCAGCTACGGCGAGACGAACCTGCGCTATTCGATGGTGGCGCCGCTCGGCCTCTTCAAGGAGCAGAACACCGGCGACAACCTGCCCGCCCAGATCGACATCTATTCGACCGAGGGCGACGAGTACGAATTCCTCTACGTCGCCAAGGGCGGCGGGTCGGCGAACAAGCAGTTCCTTTTCCAGGACACGCCCGCGCGCCTGACCGAGGCGGGAATGCTCAAGTTCCTCGACGAGAAGATCAAGACGCTGGGCACGGCCGCGTGCCCGCCCTACCACCTCGCCATCGTCATCGGCGGCACGTCGGCCGAGATGGCGATGAAGACGCTGAAGCTCGCCACGACCAAGTATCTCGACGGGCTGCCGGGCGAGGGCAACAAGTTCGGCCAGGCCTTCCGCGACCGCGAGTTCGAGGCGAAGGTCCACAAGCTCACGCAGGCCAACGGCATCGGCGCGCAGTTCGGCGGCAAGTATTTCTGCCACGACGTGCGCGTCGTGCGCCTGCCGCGCCACGGCGCCAGCCTGCCCATCGCGGTGGGCGTGTCGTGCTCGGCCGACCGGCAGGCGCTGGGCAAGATCACGAAGGACGGCGTGTTCCTCGAACGGCTGGAAACCGACCCGGCCAAGTACATGCCCGAGATCGACGTCTCGAAGCTCGCGGGCGAGGCGGTCAAGATCGACCTCAACAAGCCGATGGCGGAGATCCGCAATACGCTTTCGCGCCACCCGGTGACGACGCGCGTGCAGCTGACCGGCACGCTCATCGTCGCGCGCGACCTCGCGCACGCGCGCCTGCGCGCCGAACTGGAAGCGGGCAAGCCGCTGCCGGACTTCTTCAAGAACCACCCGATCTACTATGCCGGCCCCGCCAAGACGCCCAAGGGCTATGCGTCGGGCGCCTTCGGGCCGACGACGGCGGGCCGCATGGACAGCTTCGTCGAGCAGTTCCAGGCCGCCGGCGGCAGCCACGTGATGCTCGCCAAGGGCAACCGCTCCAAGGCCGTGACCGACGCCTGCAAGAAGCACGGCGGCTTCTATCTGTGCTCGATCGGCGGCGAAGGCGCGCTGCTCGCCGAGAACTGCATCAAGAAGGTCGAGTGCATCGCCTACCAGGACCTCGGCATGGAGGCGATCTGGAAGATCGACGTCGTCGACTTCCCGGCCTTCATCGTCGTCGACGACAAGGGCAACGACTTCTTCGCGAAGTGGATGGGATGACGGCGGCGCCGTCCGGCACCGAAGTCGACTGGCTGGCCGAGCCGACGGACGGCGAATTCGACGCGGACGGCTGGCATCCGCGCATCGCCGAGCTTTACCGCTACTGGCGGACGATCCGGCCTGCCGCCGACCGCCTGCCCGGCCGGCAGCACTTCGATCCGGTCGACGTGCCGCAGGCGCTGGCGTCGATCTGGCTGCTGGAA
>JAYRKO010000260.1:0-4588 GCA_041905745.1 Tagaea sp.
CACTGTTCGAGAATTTCCTCGACGCGGACCGTCAGTATTCGTGCGCGTACTTCTCCTCGCCGGACCAGTCGATCGACGAGGCGCAACTCGCCAAGAAGCACCACATCGCCGCGAAGCTCCTGCTGCGGCCCGGCATGCGCGTGCTCGACATCGGCTGCGGCTGGGGCGGCATGGCGCTCGAACTGGCGCGCCGCTACGACGTGCGCGTACACGGCATCACGCTGTCGACCGAACAACTCGAGATCGCGCGCCAGCGTGCCCGCGCGGCGGGCCTTGCCGACCGCGTGCAGTTCACGCTGACCGACTACCGCGAACTCGACGGCGTCTACGACCGCATCGTGTCGGTGGGCATGTTCGAGCATGTCGGCGCGCCGCAGTACGGCACGTTCTTCGCGAAAGTCCGCGATCTGCTGGCGCCCAAGGGCGCGGCGCTGCTCCATTCGATCGGGCGCGTCGACGGGCCGGGCGTTACCAACCCGTGGATCCGCAAATACATCTTCCCCGGCGGCTACTCGCCGGCCCTCTCGCAGGTCCTGCCCGCCGTCGAGCGGGCCGGCCTTTGGACGACGGACGTCGAGATCCTGCGCATCCATTACGCCGAAACGCTGCGCCACTGGCGTCGGCGCTTCCTTGCGAACTGGGACAATCTCAAGGACGTCTATGACGAACGCTTCAAGCGCATGTGGGACTTCTACCTCGCGGCCTGCGAGATGAGCTTTCGCCACGACGGCCTGATGGTCTTCCAGGTCCAGATGTCGCGCGAGATCGACGCCCTGCCCGTCACGCGCGATTACATGGTCGACGAGGAACGCCGCCTCGCCGGCGCCGAACGGCCGCGCCGCCGGGAATCCGCGTAGCAAGCGTGCGCCAGTCGCAGTTCTCGTGGATTTTCATAAAATTTGATTTTTGTGCCGATGCCTCAAGGTGCGTCTCGGGATCAAGCCCGGCATACCCCGATACGAGTCACCGGCCGCACATTTACGCCGCAATCGCTACGATGTCTTAACTTTACAAATGTAGTGATTCGGCGATGGTCCGGGTCCCCCGCCGATTGATCAAAAGTATCGCGCAATACGCCGCGCCGGAAATCGCGGTCGTCGCGTTCGCCGCGATCGTGATTGCCGGCATCTGGGGCGTCGTCCACTGGCGACTGGCGACGGAACGCGCGAAGACCTACGAACAGGCGCAGGCTGAACTGCTCGGCGCGCAGAACATTCTCGCCGCACATGTCGGCCGCACCGTCGAATCCGGCAAAAACCTGATCGAAGCGGTCGACCGCTGGCTCGGCAGCCAGAATGCCTATTCGGACATCGACGATCTCGCGGAGTTGGTGGACAGTCTTCAGCGTCACTACAGCTTCCCGCTGAACGTGCGCTTGTTCGACCGAAAGGCCGACATGGTCCCCTTCGGGCCGCACGGGGTCGAAGGGATCAACATCGCCGACCGCGAATACATCATCGCGCTCGACGGTCAGCCGCAGGATTACATCCACATCGGCAAACAGATCATCGCGCGCAATACCGGGATGGCCTCAATTCCGCTCGCCAAGCGCGCGCGCCCCAACGTGTTCGGCATAGACTACGTCGTGACGTCGATCCCCGTCGAGCAGTTCGACGAGCTTTTCCGCGACATGTTCATCACCGCGCGCGGCACGGTGGGCATCGTGCGCAACGACGGCTACGTCCTCTACCGCAATCCCGATCCGGACGGCTTCGTCGGGATGAAGATCGACCTGCGCTACTATTCGAACGCAGGGCTCGGTCCGCGCGAAACGGGGATCATCCGCGACCGCAACGACGGCTACGGCAAGCCGGTCGTCGTGGCCTTCAAGCATGTCGATCGCTCGCCCATCTACGTGTACGCGACGTTCCGCACGGCCGACATCGACGAGGCGCTGGACGCGCGGCGCCCCTTCTATCTGGCCATCGCGAGCATGGCGACGCTGCTGGCGCTGGCGATGGCGGCCCTCGTCGCGTGGTTTTCGGGTATGCGCGCGCGCGAAGAACTGCGGCTGCGCGCCGCACTGGCCGAAGCGGAAGCGGCGAACGCCGCCAAGCGCGAATTCCTTGCGAATGTCAGCCACGAATTGCGTACGCCCCTCAACGCCATCATCGGGTTTTCCGAATTCATCGTCATGCAGGCCTTCGGCCCGATCCCGGAGCGCTATCGCATCTACGTAAACGACGTGCTGGCCGCCGGCCGGCACCTGCTGGGCATCGTCAACCAGCTGCTCGATATCGCGGCGATCGAGGCGCGGCGGCTCGAACTGCACGCCGAACCGCTCGACCCGGCCGTCGCGATCCGCGACGTGGTCGAGATGATGCGCCCGCTCGCCGGCGAGCGCGGCGTCGAAATCGTCGAGCGGCCGCCCCTCACCACGTTCAATACGATGGTCGACACGGGCGCGCTGCGCCAGATTCTCGTCAATCTCGTGGGCAATGCGGCGAAGTACTGCAAGCCGGGCGGCCGGGTCTGCGTCGGGTGGGACTGCAACCCCGACGGCACCTACTGCATTTCGATCGCCGACGAAGGCGACGGGATACCGGCCGAGGACATCGCGCACATTTTCGAACCGTTCTGGCGCAAGGAAAGCGCGCACGTCACGCGCAGCGGCGGCACGGGACTGGGGCTTTCGCTGACACGCCAGCTCGTCCAGCGGCTGGGTGGCTCGATCCGGGTCGAAAGCGCGCCCGGCAAGGGCAGCGTGTTCGAGGTGACACTGCCCACGGCGATCGCGCCGGCGCTCGGGATGGCCGCCTGACCTGCACGCTGGCGCTTGCGCGCGCGGCATGCTCCATTTCGCGCCGATGGAAGCGGACCTGAAGGACCACTATTCGAGCGACGGGATCGCCGCGCGCATCCTTGCGGCGGTGCGTGCCGTCAAAGGGGCCGATGCGGCCATCACGCCCGAAGCACTTGCCCCGCTCGACCATTTCCACAATCGCGGCGTCGTCGCCACGCGCGAGCTTCTGGAAATGCTCGCCCCCCGCCCCGAGGATCACGTCCTCGACATCGGCTGCGGGATCGGCGGGCCCGCGCGCTGGATCGCGGTCACGGCCGGATGCCGCGTTACCGGCATCGACCTCGTGCCCGCCTTCGTCGAAGCCGCACATGCGCTGGTCGAGGCGACAGGGCTTTGCGCGCGAGTGCAAGTTGTACCGGGCAGCGCGCTGGCATTGCCGTTCGCCGACGGCACGTTCGATCGCGCCTATTCGCAGAACGTCGCGATGAACGTCGCCGACAAGGTCGCGATGTATCGCGAGGCGCTGCGCGTGCTGAAGCCCGGCGGAGTCCTGGCGCTTTCCAATCTCGGCGCCGGTGCGGCCGGCCCGCCGCACTACCCCACGCCGTGGGCCGCCGACGCGCGCACGAGCTTCCTTGCCGATATCGGCGAGACCCGCGCGCAGCTTCTTGCGGCCGGGTTCGAGATCGTCTCGCTCGTCGACGCGACCGCCCATGTGCGCGATACGCTCGCCGCCATGCGCGCCAGGATGGCCGCGCGCGGCCGGCCGCCGCTCTTCACCCACGTCTGGCTGGGGGAGCGCATGTGGACCTATCAGGACAACGTGTTCCGGAGCCTCGACGAGGGGCGGCTCAGCGTCGTCGAAGCGCTGGCGCGGCGGCCGAGTTAGGCCTTTTTTCTTGACAGATCGGGTCGGTCGACCGACAATCTCCGCGCGTTTTTTGTATCAGGAGCGCGCGACGACGAAAGGTTCGATTCAGGTTACAAGCGTGTCTTTTCAAAAGGATAAATAGGTTACCGTCGCCTCCGGTCGCCTAGGCTTCCGGATTTTCTTCGGGCGCGAAGTCGAGTTCCACCTTCGCGCCGTTGGGGTCGTTGAAGAAGATCTGCCACACGCGCGTGCCGGTCTGTCGGGAAAGCCTGTAAACGATCCCCTCCGCCTTCAGCCGCGCGAGCGTCGCGCCAAGACCGGTCGCGCTGAAGGCCATGTGGTCGATCACGCCCGCGGGCGGCTCCGGCACCCCGCGCCCGGCCACGACATGCAGCACCCACTGCTCGCCGACATAGAACCAGATCCCCGGAAAGCCCAGATCGGGCCGGTAGCCTTCCCTGAGGCCGAGCACGCGCGTGTAGAAGTCCCGCGTCTCCTCGATGTCGCGCGCGAGGATCGTGAAGTGGTTCATTCCGACGACGTTCATGGCGTTCCTCCCGACCGGACCGCAAGTGTGCACCCGCCCGCACCGCACGCTCAAGTCGCGAGATTCCCCGTCGCGCCGGCAAGGCGCGCTGCTAGTCTTTCGCCGTGACGAGCCCTGATTCGCCCCCGCTGCGCGCCGACGAAATTCTGCTGTCGCTGGCCGGCGACGTGCGGCTCGTCGTGCCGGCCGATCTGCGCGGCATTTCGACCTTCGTCTTCCTCGAACGCGAAGACTGGTTCGAGGACGAAGCGCCGTTCGTGCGCGCCCTTGCCCCGCACCTGCGCGTGGCGCTCGACATCGGCGCCAATCTCGGCTTCTACGCCGCCACGCTCGCCGCCGCGCGCGTCCCGACCCTCGCCTTCGAGCCGCAGCCGGGCCTCGTCGACAAGCTGCGCCGCTCCGCCCTCGCCATGCCGGGCACGCAGCT
>JAYRKO010000261.1:0-4585 GCA_041905745.1 Tagaea sp.
ACGCCCATCGCCGTGCTGTCCGACCGCTTCCGCGGCCTGCACCATTTCTTCCGCCAGAATTTCAGCCAGGTCACGAATCCGCCCATCGACAGCCTGCGCGAGCGGCGCGTCATGACGCTGCGCACGCGGCTGGGCAATCTCGGCAACATCCTCGACGAGGACGAGAGCCAGTGCCGCATGCTCCAGCTCGAGAGCCCGGTGCTTCTCAACGCCGAGTTCGAGGCGATGCGCGCCTACATGGGCGCCACTGCCGTCGAGGTCGACTGCACATTCGATCCGGCCGCCGGCGAATACGCGCTGCGCGACGCGCTGAAGCGCGTCCAGCGCGAGGCGGAGGACGGCGTGCGCGGCGGGGCCGTGCATGTGATCCTTTCCGACAAGAACCAGGGCGGCGGGCGCGCGCCGATCCCGATGATCCTCGCGGCCGGCGGCGTGCACACGCATCTCGTGCGCCAGCAGCTGCGCACCTTCACCTCGCTCAACGTGCGCTCGGCCGAGTGCCTCGACGTGCATTACTTCGCCGTGCTGACCGGCGTGGGCGCCACGACGGTCAACGCGTATCTGGCCGAAGAGGCGATCGCCGACCGGCACCGCCGCGGCCTGTTCCCGGGCCTGAGCCTGAAGGAGGCCGTCGAGCGCTACCGCAAGGCGATCGACGAGGGCCTGCTGAAGACGATGTCGAAGATGGGCATCTCGGTCATCTCGTCCTATCGCGGCGGCTACAATTTCGAGACCGTCGGCCTGTCGCGCACGCTCATCTCCGAATTCTTCCCCGGCATGACGAGCCGCATTTCCGGCATCGGCCTTTCGGGCATCCAGAAGAAGACGGGCGAACTGCACCAGCGCGCGTGGCGCGAGGACGTGATCGCGCTGCCGGTGGGCGGCTTCTACCGCTACCGCAAGTCGGGCGAGGCGCATTTCTGGGACGGCGAGCTCATCCACGTGCTGCAGCGCGCGGTCGAGTCCGATTCCTACGCGACGTACCGCAAGTACGCGGAAGGCTGCCGCAAGCTGCCGCCGATCAACCTGCGCGACCTGCTGGATTTCAAGCCCGGCCAGAAGGCGATTCCGGTCGACGACGTCGAGAGCATCACCGAAATCCGCAAGCGCCTCGTCGCACCGGGGATTTCGCTGGGCGCGCTCGGCCCCGAGGCGCACGAGACGCTGACCATCGCGATGAACCGCATCGGCGCCAAGTCGGACTCGGGCGAAGGCGGCGAGGATCCGGCGCGCTACCGCCCGCGGCCCAACGGCGACAACGCGTCCTCGGCGATCAAGCAGGTCGCCTCGGGCCGCTTCGGCGTCACGGCCGAATACCTCAACAACTGCCGCGAACTCGAGATCAAGGTCGCGCAGGGCGCCAAGCCCGGCGAGGGCGGCCAGCTGCCCGGCGCCAAGGTTACCGATCTGATCGCGCGCCTGCGCCACTCCACGCCCGGCGTGACGCTCATCAGCCCGCCGCCGCACCACGACATCTATTCGATCGAGGATCTGGCCCAGCTCATCTACGACCTGAAGCAGATCAATCCCGAGGCGCAGGTGTGCGTGAAGCTCGTCGCGCGTTCGGGCATCGGCACGATCGCGGCGGGCGTGGCCAAGGCCAAGGCCGACGCGATCCTGATCTCCGGGCATGTCGGCGGGACGGGCGCTTCGCCCCAATCGTCGATCAAGTACGCCGGCCTGCCGTGGGAGATGGGCCTCAGCGAAACCAACCAGGTGCTGACGCTCAACCGCCTGCGCCACCGCGTGAAGCTGCGCGTGGACGGCGGCATCCGCACGGGCCGCGACGTCGTCATCGGCGCGATGCTGGGGGCGGACGAATTCGGCATCGGCACGGCCAGCCTCGTGGCGATGGGCTGCATCATGGTGCGCCAGTGCCACTCGAACACCTGCCCGGTGGGCGTGTGCACGCAAGACCCGAAGCTGCGCGCGAAGTTCGAGGGCACGCCCGAGAAGGTCGTGAACCTGTTCACGTTCGTGGCCGAGGAAGTGCGCGAGATCCTCGCCGCGCTCGGCTTCAAGTCGCTGCGCGACGTGATCGGCCGCTCGGACCTGCTCACGCAGGTGCTGCGCGGCGACGAAAGCCTCGACGACCTCGACCTCAATCCGCTGCTCGTGCAGGCCGATCCGGGCGAGTTCCCGCGCCACTGCACGCTCCAGGGCCGCAACGAAGTGCCCGAGACGCTCGACGAGCAGATGATCGCCGACGCGGCACCGGCGCTCGAAGGCGGCGAGAAGATGCAGCTCGCCTACAACATCCGCAACGTCTACCGCGCGATCGGCACGAAGCTTTCCTCGAAGATCACGCGCAAGTACGGCATGACGGGCCTCAAGCCCGGCCACATCACCGTGCGCCTGCGCGGGTCGGCCGGCCAGTCGCTGGGCGCCTTCGCAGTGCAGGGCATGAAGCTCGAAGTGTTCGGCGACGCGAACGACTATGTGGGCAAGGGCCTGTCGGGCGGCACGATCGTCGTGCGGCCGGTCACGTCCTCGCCGCTCGTGTCCAACCACAACACGATCGTGGGCAACACGGTTCTCTACGGCGCTACTGCCGGCCGGCTGTTCGCGGCCGGGCAGGCGGCCGAACGCTTCGGTGTGCGCAACTCCGGCGCCACGGCCGTGGTCGAAGGCTGCGGCTCGAACGGCCTCGAATACATGACCGGGGGTACGGCGGTGATTCTCGGTCCCGTGGGCGACAATTTCGCGGCCGGCATGACCGGCGGCATGGCGTTCGTCTACGACGCCGACAACTCGTTCGCCGACCGGGTCAATGCCGAGACGGTCATCGTGCAGGGCGTGGAAACCGCGCACTGGGAAGGCGTGCTCAAGGAACTGATCGAAGAGCACGTGCGCGAGACGCATTCGAAGTTCGCGCGCGGTATTCTTGCCGATTGGGACCGCGAGATCGGCAAGTTCCGCCAGATCGTGCCCAAGGAGATGCTTGCGCGTCTCGCCCACCCGGTCCGCCGCGCCGACCTGAAGCGCACGCATCAGGCGGCCGGCGAGGACTGAGCCTTCCGGCGATGAAGCGCCCGCCGCTCGCATTGCGGCTCGTGCCGGCCGTCCTCGTTCTCGCGGGGGCGGCCGTCGCGTTCTGGAAGCGCGAGGCGTTCGCACCCGGCGCGCTCGAAGCGGGCATCGGGCTTGCCGGCGCGTGGATGGGGCCCGTCTTCGTCGCGGCGCATGTCTTCGCTTCGCTCGTCTCGGTACCGCGCTGGGGCATGGCGATCGTCGCGGGCCTGCTGTTCGGCCTGTGGCCCGGCATCGCCTGGTCGCTCGCCGGCACGATGGCGGGCACGCTTGCGGCCTTCGGGCTCGCGCGCTTCGTCAACTGGGGATCGTTCGTGCCGCACGACCTGCCGCGCGTGGGGCCGTGGGTCGCGCGCGCGGAATCCGGCGGCTGGCGCATCGTCGCCTTCGCGCGTCTGCTGCCGTTGCCCGGGGCTGCGGTCAATTACGGCTTCGGCCTGTCGGCGCTGAGCGCGCGCGATTTCGCGATCGGTACGTTCGTCGGTTCGATCCCCGCGGCCGCCGTATTCGCCAATCTCGGCGCCGCCGGCTGGACCGATCCTTCGGCGGCGCGCGTCGAGCTCGTCGGCGCGGTGGCGCTGGGGCTGGCCTTGGTCGCGCTGTCGGCCTTTCTCGCGCGCCGGACGGGGCGTCCGTGAACGCGGCGGGCCTTCTCGGCGCGCTCGCGCATGCGATCGACGGGCCCGACGACGGTCGCGTGACGCTCGCCGACCTCGTCGCGCGGCTGGAAGCGCGCGGCTACGGCATGCTGCTGTTCCTCTTCTCGGCCCCTAACCTGACCCCGGGGCCGAGCATCCCGGGCTTCTCGACGATCTTCGCGCTGCCGCTCGCCGTCGTGGCCTTGCAGATGGCGCTGGGCGTGCCGCATCCGAAACTGCCGGGGTTCCTCGGCCGTCTTGGCCTCGCGCGCACCCGCGCGCGCTCGATCCTGTCGCAGGTCGAACGGCCGCTGGCGGCGGTCGAGCGGCTGTTCCGCCAGCGCTGGCCGGCGCTCTGCGGGCGCACGGCGCAGCGCTGGATCGGCCTCGTCGCGCTCGTCGAAGCGGGGCTGCTCCTGCTGCCGCTGCCGGTCCTGCCGCTGGTGCCCTCGTTGGCGCTCATCGTGCTGTCGCTAGGTCTTGTCGCGCAGGACGGTCGCGCGGTGGCGCTGGGGCTCGTCCTGTGCGCGATCGCCGCCGGACTCTTCGCGGCGGCCCTCGTCCTGGGGGCGGCGGCGTTGGGCCTCGCATAGCGCGTCGCGGCGCTGTAGAATCGCGCCAATTCGGTATTCCCGAGTCGCGATGCGCATCCTTCACCAACTGCCGCTTTCCCCGTTTTGCCGCAAAGTGCGGATCGCGCTGGGCGAAAAGCGTCTCGAATTCGACACGAAGGTCGAGAAGACGTGGGAACGCAGCCCGGCGTTCCTCGCTATGAATCCGGCCGGCACCGTGCCGGTGCTGGTGGAAAGCGACGGGACGACGATCTGCCATTCGCAGGCGATCTGCGAACATCTCGAACGCGAATACCCCGAGATCAACCTGATCGGCGAGACGCCGGCCGAGCGCGCCGAGGTGCG
>JAYRKO010000262.1:0-4584 GCA_041905745.1 Tagaea sp.
CGGGCGCCACCTCGCGCTATGCCGGCCGCTTCGAGCAGAGCCAGGGCGGCACGCTGTTCCTCGACGAGATCGGCGACATGCCCATCGAGGCGCAGACGCGCCTGCTGCGCGTGCTGCAGGAGGGCGAGTACACGACCGTCGGCGGTCGCACGCGCATCCGCGCGGACGTGCGTATCGTCGCCGCTACGCACCGCGACCTGCGCCAGCTCGTCCGTCAGGGGCTTTTCCGCGAGGATCTTTTCTATCGCCTCAACGTCGTTCCCATCCGTCTGCCGCCGCTGCGCGAACGCTCGGACGACGTGCCGCTGCTCGTGCGCCATTTCCTGCAGACGACGACGACCGAGGGCCTGCCGGTGAAGACGATCGACGCCGGCGCGATGGAGCGGCTCAAGCAGCACCGCTGGCCCGGCAACGTGCGCGAACTCGAAAACCTGATCCGGCGCCTGTCCGCGCTCTATTCGCAGGAAGTCATCGGCATCGACATCATCGAGGCCGAGCTGACCGACGCGGCCCCGCCGGTGACGAGCGAAGCGGCACCCGCCGACGAATCGCTGGGGGCTGCGGTCGACCGGCATCTCAAGGCGTATTTCAGTGCGCACAAGGACGGGCTGCCGCCCGCCGGCGTGTACGACCGCATCCTGCGCGAGGTCGAGCGGCCGCTGTTGTCGCTTACGCTCTCGGCCACGCGCGGCAACCAGATCAAGGCGGCCCAACTCCTTGGTCTCAACCGCAATACTTTGCGCAAGAAAATCCGCGAGTTGGACATCCAAGTGGTTCGTGGCCTAAAGTGATTGCGGCGCAGGCGGCGACGCCCTCCGCGTCGCGCCTCGTATCGCAATCGCCATGACCGAACCCGAACCCGCAAGCCCGGCCCCGTCCGAACCGTCGGCTCTCGCGCGCCTGCGCCGCTGGTCGCTGCGCGTGGGGCTGTGGCGCAAGATCGCGTTCGTCCTCGCAGTCCTGTCGATCGTCTCGGGTGGCGCCACCTATCTCGCGATCACGGCCGAAAGCGGCCCCGACCCGCGCATGGTCACGTGGCTGCTGCTGATCAATCTCGTCCTCGTCCTGGCGCTGGGCGCGGTCGTGGCGCGCGAACTGGTGCGGCTGTGGATCGAGCGGCGTCGGGGGCTTGCCGGCGCGCGCCTGCACGTCCAGCTCGTGGCGCTGTTCACCGTCATCGCCGGCGCGCCGACCGCCATCATGGCGGTGGCGGCGGCCTTGTTCTTCAATCTGGGCGTCCAGGCGTGGTTCTCCGACCCCGTCCGGCAGGCGATCGGCCAGTCGCTTGCCGCGGCCGAGGCGTATCTCGACGAGCACCGGTCCAACATCCGCGGCGACGTCATCGCGATGGCGGGCGACGTGTCGCGCGAGGGCTCGCTCATCCTCGCCGACGCCGATTCGATCCAGAACCTGATTTCGACGCAAACCGGCATCCGCGCGCTCAACGAGTCCGTGCTGTTCGACGGGAAGGGTCGCATCTTCGCCCGCGTCGGCTTCACGCTTCAGCTCAACGTGCCGTTCTGGGCGCTCGACCGGGCGCGCGGCGGCGAGGTCGTGATCTTCACGCCCGAAAGCACCGCCGACAGCGAAGCCTCGCGCGCCGACCGCGTGCGCGCGCTCATCCGCGTGGAAGGGTTCGAAGATACGTTCCTGCTGATCGGCCGGTTCGTCGAGCCGCGCGTCGTCCGGCATCTCGACCGCACGCGACTGGCCGTGCAGCTCTACCAGGACCTCGAAGGACGGCGCGAGGGACTGCAGGTCACCTTCGCGATGATGTTCGTCATCGTGGCGCTGCTGCTGCTGCTGGCCGCGATCTGGATCGGAATCGCACTCGCCAACCGGCTTGCCCGGCCGATCGGCGCGTTGATCGCGGCGGCCGAGCGCGTGCGCACCGGCGACCTGACCGCTCGCGTCGAAGAGGGACCGCGCGACGACGAGCTTGGCATGCTGTCGCGCGCCTTCAACCGGATGACAACGCAGATCGAGGCCCAGCGCGGCGAACTCGTCGCCGCCAACGTGCAGATCGAGAACCGCCGCCGCTTCACCGAGGCTGTCCTGGCGAGCGTCACGGCCGGCGTCGTGGCGCTCGACGCGCGCGGCGCGATCGACCTGCCCAACCGGTCCGCCTCGACGCTGCTCGACGTCGATCTTTCCGCCCGCATCGGACAGGACTTCGCTTCGCTCGTGCCCGAGATGGCGCCGCTGCTCGAAGGCGCCCAGTCCAATCCAGACCGGCCGGCGCAGGGTTCGATCCAGCTCGTGCGCAACGGCCGCAAGCGGACATTCGTCGTCCGCATCGCGCGCGCGCTGCTCGACGACGGCGGAACCGGCCTCGTCGTCACGTTCGACGACGTGACGGATCTGGAGGCCGCCCAGCGCACCGCCGCGTGGGCGGACGTGGCGCGGCGCATCGCGCACGAGATCAAGAATCCGCTCACCCCCATCCAGCTTTCGGCCGAGCGGCTCAAGCGCAAGTATCTTGCCGAGATCAAGACCGATCCGGAGACGTTCCGCCTGTGCACCGAGACGATCATGCGCCAGGTCGAGGACATCGGCCGCATGGTCGACGAGTTCTCGTCCTTCGCGCGCATGCCCGCCCCGCGCATGAAGGCGGAGAATCTCGGCGAACTCGTCCGTCGCACGGTGTTCCTGCAGGCCAACGGCCGCGCGGGTGCGAAATTCGACGCTGAAATTCCCACGGGCCCCATCCTGCTGCGGCTCGATGCGGGACAGGTCGGACAGGCGCTGACGAACCTGCTGCAGAACGCGCTCGACGCGATCGAGGGCCGGGAGGGCGATAACCTTCCGCCGCCGCACGTGACCGTCGCCGTTTCGCAGGACGCGCAGGGGCGCACGGTCGTCGCCGTGGGCGACAACGGCCGCGGCCTGCCGAAGAACGATCGCGACCGGTTGACCGAGCCCTACATGACGACGCGCGCGAAGGGCACGGGGCTCGGCCTTGCGATCGTGAAAAAGATCATGGAAGACCACGGCGGCACCGTACTGCTTGCGGACCGGGTCGGCGGCGGCGCGGTCGTCAGCCTGGTATTCCCCTCCGAGGCGCGGGCGGATAGTATCTCGCCCTCAGATTCCATCGGCCGCGCCGCGACGGCCGACTGAAACAACTTCCGGCGGAGCGACACCTTCCCAATGGCGCACGACATTCTCATCGTCGACGACGAGGCCGACATCCGGATGCTGATCGGCGGCATCCTGGAAGACGACGGCCACCAGACGCGCGGCGCGGGCGATTCGACGTCGGCGCTGGAAGCCATCCGGGCGCGGCGTCCGAGCCTCGTCGTGCTCGATGTGTGGCTCCAGGGCAGCGCGCTCGACGGGCTCGAAGTCCTCGACATCATCCGGCGCGAACATCCCGATCTGCCGGTCGTCATCATCAGCGGCCACGGCAACATCGAGATGGCGGTGAACGCCATCCGCCGCGGCGCGTACGATTTCATCGAGAAGCCGTTCAAGGCCGACCGGCTGCTGCTGATCGTGCAGCGCGCGCTCGAATCCGCGCGCCTGCGCCGCGAGAACGAGGAGCTGACGCTGCGCGCCGGCGGCCCGCCCGAGATCGTGGGCAACTCGGCCGCGATGAACCAGATCCGCCAGCAGCTCGAACGCGTTGCGCCCACGGGCAGCCGCGTGCTGCTGCAGGGGCCCGCCGGTTCGGGCAAGGAGGCAGCCTCGCGCCTCATCCATGCGCTGTCGCGCCGCACGAGCGGTCCGTTCGTCGTGCTCAACTGCGCCAGCCTGCGGCCCAACGCGATGGAGATCGAGATGTTCGGCATCGAGCCGGGCTCGCCCATCGACGATCCCGACGCGCCGCTGCCCAAGATCGGCGTCTTCGAAAAGGCGCACAACGGTACGCTTTATCTCGACGAGGTCGGCGACATGCCGCTCGAGACGCAGGGCAAGATCGTCCGCGTCCTGCAGGAGCAGAGCTTCGAGCGCGTGGGCGGGCGCGTGCGCGTGCAGGTCGACGTGCGCGTGATCGCCTCGTCCAGCCGCGATCTGATGCGCGAGATGCAGGAAGGCCGTTTCCGCGAGGACCTGTTCTACCGCCTCAACGTCGTGCCGATCCGCATGCCGCCGCTCAAGGAGCGGCGAGAGGATATCCCCGCCCTGATCGGCCATTTCATGCAGCGCGCGGCGCAGGCGACCGGCATGCCGGAACGCGCGCTTGCCGACGACGCGCTCGCCACGATGCAGACGCACGACTGGCCGGGCAACGTCCGCCAGCTGCGCAACGTCGTGGAATGGCTCCTCATCATGTCGCCGGGCGAGGCGGGCCAGCCGATCCGCGCCGAACATCTGCCGCCCGATCTGGGGGCCGCGGTACCGGCGGCGCTGCGCGGCGACGGCGGGGCCGAAATCATGGGCCTGCCGCTGCGCGAGGCGCGCGAACTGTTCGAGCGCCAGTACCTCATCGCGCAGGTCACGCGCTTCGGCGGCAACATCTCGCGCACGGCCGCCTTCGTCGGCATGGAGCGTTCGGCGCTCCACCGCAAGCTGAAGGCGCTGGGCGTGCACGGCGTGGACCGCGAGCGCGGCCCGCAGCTCGACGCCTGACCGCACAGGAGA
>JAYRKO010000263.1:0-4583 GCA_041905745.1 Tagaea sp.
TGATCGCCGACTGGCGGCCGATCACCTTCTCGTCCACGTTCGCGTTGGCGAGCTGGGCCTTCATCTTCTGGACGCCGGGCAGCATGCCCATGACGCCGCCGAGCCCGCCCATCTTCTTGACCTGCTCAAGCTGCGAGAGCATGTCGTCGAAATCGAAATCGCCCTTCTTGATCTTGCGGGCGAGCCTTTCGGCCTCCTCGACCTCGACCGTCTCCTGCGCCTTCTCGACGAGGCCGACGATATCGCCCATGCCGAGGATGCGGCCGGCGATGCGGTCGGGATGGAACACGTCGATCGCGTCCATCTTTTCGCCGAGGCCGATGAACTTGATCGGCTTGCCGGTGACCGCGCGCATCGACAGCGCGGCACCGCCGCGCTGGTCGCCGTCCACGCGCGTCATCACGATGCCGGTGACGCCGATGCGCTCGTTGAACTGGGTGGCGGTGTTGACTGCGTCCTGGCCCGTGAGCGCGTCGACGACCAGCAGCGATTCGGTGGGGCCCACCGCGTCGCGCACGGCGGCGGCTTCGGCCATAAGCTCGTCGTCGATCGACAGGCGGCCGGCGGTGTCGAGGATGACGACGTCGTAGCCTTCGTTGCGGCCCGTCTCCATCGCGCGCTTCGCGATCGCGACGGGATCCTGCCCGGCGACGATGGGCAGCGTGGGCACCTCGACCTGCATGCCGAGGACGGCAAGCTGCTCTTGCGCTGCCGGGCGGCGCACGTCGAGCGAGGCGAGCAGGACCTTCTTGCGGTCCTTCGCCACGAGGCGCTTGGCGATCTTGGCCGACGTCGTCGTCTTGCCCGAACCCTGCAGGCCCAGCATCAGGATCGCCACCGGCGGGTTGGCGCGCAGGTTGATCTCGCTCGCCGAGGCGCCCAGCGTCTCGACAAGCTTGTCGTGGACGATCTTGACGACCATCTGGCCGGGCGTGACGGAGCGCACGACCTGCTGGCCGATCGCCTCGAGCTTCACGCCGGCGATGAAATCCTTGACGACGGAAAGCGCCACGTCGGCCTCGAGCAGCGCCACGCGCACCTCGCGCAGCGCCGCATCGACATCCGCCTCGCCGAGCGCACCGCGCCCGCGCAGCTTGTCGAAGACCGACCCCAGCTTGGTTGATAGCGACTCGAACATGCCGTCCGGCAGACCTTCCGTTCACGCAAAACACGACGGCCGCCGTGCGCGAAACTCGCGGACGGCGGGAGACCCGAAGGCCCAAGGGCGCGTAATTTCCCCTGAACGGCGGCGGTTTTACGGGCAAAGGCCGGGGGCGTCAAGCCGGCGGACGACACATATATAGGGCGTCCACGGGCGGAACTGCCAAATTATAACTTAAAACAAGTTAACAAATTGTTTTTATTTATATATCGGCAATATTTTGCGTCATTCCGCGGTCCGCTAGACTTTCCGGGCGTCGCCGGCCTATATGCGCACGCGATGGGCGCCCTTCCTTTCCTGAAAATGCACGGTCTTGGCAACGACTTCGTCGTGGTCGACGCGCGCGCGCAGCCGCCCGCACTCGATACGGCCCGCGTGCGGGCGATCGCGGACCGCCACAAGGGTGTGGGCTTCGACCAGCTCGTCGTCATCGAAAAGCCGAGCGACCCGGCCGCCCAGGTCTTCTTCCGCTTCCTCAATTCCGACGGGTCGGAAGCCGGTGCGTGCGGCAACGGCACGCGCTGCGTGGCCGACCACGTGATGCGCGAGTCCGGCGCCGAAAGCCTGCGCATCCAGACGCGCGCCGGCCTCCTCGAATCGCGCCGCGCGGCAGGCGGGCTCGTCGCCGTCGACATGGGCCCGGCCCGGCTCGACTGGCAGGACGTTCCGCTGGCGCGCGCTTGCGACACGCTGCACGTGCCGCTGTCGCTGGGCCCCCTCGCCGATCCGGTCGCGACGGGAATGGGCAATCCGCACGCCACCTTCTTCGTGCCCGACGCGGCGGCGATCGATCTTGCGGCCCTCGGCCCGCAGCTGGAGCACGACGCGATCTTCCCCGAGCGCGCGAATATCGGCATCGCGCAGATCGTCGATCCCGCCACGATCCGTCTGCGCGTCTGGGAACGCGGTGCAGGCATCACGCTGGCGTGCGGTTCGGGGTCGTGCGCGGCGACGGTGGCGGCGGTGCGGCGCGGCCTGCTTGCGGGCCGGCGCGCGCGCGTGATCGTCGACGGCAGCGAAGGCGGGGCCGGCGCCCTCGACATCGAATGGCGCGCGGACGGCCATGTGCTGATGGCGGGCCCGACGGCGCTCGCCTTCTCCGGCGTGTGGCCGGGATGAGCCTGCCGCGCGTCGTCAATCTCGGCTGCCGCCTCAACGCCGCCGAAGCCGCGACGATCGAGCACCTGCTCCGCACGGCCGGCGACACCGATACGTTCGTCGTGAACACCTGCGCGGTGACGCAGGCGGCCGAGCGCGATTCCGCCGCCGCGATCCGCCGGCTGCGGCGCGAAAATCCGGGTGCGCGCATCGTCGTGACCGGCTGTGCCGCGCAGCTCGACCCCGCGCGCTTCGAGGCGATGGACGGCGTCGATGCGGTCGTCGGCAATCCCGACAAGCTTTTGCCCGAGACCTGGCGCGGGCGCGCGACGCGCGTGAGCAATGTCATGGCGCCGCAGCCGTTCGTTCCGGCCGATATCGGCCTGTCCGAAAGCCGCACGCGCGCCTTCGTCGAGGTGCAGCAGGGCTGCGACCATCGCTGCACGTTCTGCATCATTCCCTTCGCGCGCGGTCCGTCGCGTTCGCTCGCCCCCGAAGGGGCGGTCGCGCGGGTCGCGCAGGCCGTCGCGGCGGGCCGGCGCGAGGTCGTGCTGACCGGCGTCGACCTGACGTCGTGGGGCGACGACCTGCCCGGCCGCCCGCAGCTCGGCGAGCTATGCGCGCGCATCCTCGCCGAGATCCCGGGCCTCGCGCGACTGCGGCTTTCGTCGCTCGACCCGGCCGAGATCGACGAACGGCTTCTTGCGCTGTTCGCCGACGAGCCGCGCCTCGCACCGTTCCTGCATCTGTCGATCCAGTCCGGCGACGACCTGATCCTGAAGCGCATGAAGCGCCGCCATACCCGCGCGCAGGCGCTGGCCGTCGCCGCGCGCGTGCGCGCCGTGCGACCCGATGTCGCCATCGCGGCCGACCTGATCGCCGGCTTCCCGACCGAAAGCGATGCAGCATTTGCGAATACGCTGGCCCTGATCGACGAGATCGGCCTCGCGCACGCGCATGTCTTCGCCTATTCGCCGCGCCCGGGCACGCCCGCCGCCCGGATGCCGGCCCTGCCCGACGATGTGGTTCGCGCGCGTGCCGCACGCCTGCGGGCGGCGGCCGAAGCCGCGCAGGCGCGCTATCTCGACGCGCGAATCGGCGGGACGGCCGATGTTCTGGTCGAGCGCTCGGGCCTTGCCGGTCTCGACGCGCAGGGCGTGCGCGTGCGCCTTGCGGGGCCCAACGTGCGCGGCACGCTGCTCCAGGCGCGCATCACCGCGCGGGAATCGGCGACACTTCTTGCGGAGGCGGCATGAGCTGGCTTTCCCGCCTCAAGGACGGCCTGAAGAAATCGTCGGGCAAGCTCGTCGAGGGAATCGGGCGCGCGCTCAATATCGGGCGACTCGACGCGACCTCGCTCGACGCGCTGGAAGATGCGCTGATCGAAGCCGATCTGGGTCCCGCCGTCGCGGCAAAGCTGGTCGAGAGCCTGCGCGCGCGCAAGCTGCCGTCCGAAACGCCGTCGATCGAGGTGCGGCGCATCCTTGCGACCGAGATCGCCAAGATCCTCGCGCCCGTCGCGAAGACCTGGGCGCCCGATTCGCGCCACCGCCCGCATGTCGTACTCGTCGTGGGCGTCAACGGCAGCGGCAAGACGACGACGATCGGCAAGATCGCATCGGCCCTGAAAGCCGAAGGAAAGTCGGTGATGCTCGCGGCCGGCGACACGTTTCGCGCCGCCGCCGTGCGCCAGCTCGAGATCTGGGGCGAACGCGCGGGCGTGCCGGTCGTGACGGCGCGCGAAGGCGGGGATCCGGCCGCACTCGCGTTCGAGGCGCTGGAGAAGGCGCGCGCGGCCTCGTGCGACGTGCTGCTCGTCGATACGGCCGGCCGGCTGCACAACAAGGCCGACCTGATGGACGAACTGAAGAAGATCGTCCGCGTTCTCAAGAAGCTCGACGCGTCGGCGCCGCACGATACGGTTCTCGTTCTCGACGCGACGATCGGACAAAACGCGATCCAGCAGGTCGAGACGTTCAAGAGCATGGTCGATGTCGGCGCGCTCGTCGTCACGAAGCTCGACGGCAGCGCCAAGGGCGGCGTTCTGGTCGCGATCGCGAATCGATTCGCGACTCCGACGGTGTTGATCGGCGTCGGAGAGGGTGTCGACGACCTTCGACCGTTCGATGCGGAAAGTTTTTCGAAGGGTCTTCTCGACCTCGATACGTGATCGTTGCGCGCGAATTTTCGAGTCGTGCGCGCGATTCATGGACACGCGAATTGTCTCGATTTTATCAGGGTTTTTTCGTCGTCGTTCACTAGCGCTAGAAGTGATTCGAACGACTCCCGCAAGCCAAAGGGTGGACCGCTAACGATAGTGGAG
>JAYRKO010000264.1:0-4580 GCA_041905745.1 Tagaea sp.
GGGCTTGAAGGGGTGCGTGGCGATCCAGTGGCGGGCGATATCGGCGCGACGGCAGATCCAGACGCCGTCGTGTCGCTTCACGTACTCGAGAAAGCGGCGGAATGCTTCCGCTCGGCCAGGCCGGCCGACCAGTCGCATATGCAGCCCGACCGACATCATGCCGGGCTTTTTCACGCCTTCGCGGTACATGCAGTCGAAGCTGTCCTTCAGATACGAGAGGAATTCCTCGCCGTTGCCGAAGCCGGCCGGGTTCGCGAATTTCGTGTCGTTCGTATCGACCGAATAGGGGATCACGAGATGCGGCCGGCCGTGGCGCGTGTCCCAATAGGGCAGTTCGTCGGCATAGGAATCGCTGTCGTAGAGGAAGCCGCCTTCCTCGACGATCAGGCGGCGCGTGTTCACGCTGGGGCCCGTGCGGCAGTACCAGCCCAGCGGCCGCTCGCCGAAGCTCTTCGCGAGGGAAGCGACGGCACGCCGTATGTGCTCGGCTTCTTCTTCCGGCTTTAGCAGCCAGTGCTTGATCCAGCGCCAGCCATGGCTGCACACGTCGTAGCCGGCGGCGCGGATCGCGGCGACCGCTTCGGGATTGCGTTCGAGCGCCAGCGCGCAGCCGAACACGGTGGCCGGTATGCCGAACTCCGCGAGGATGTCCATCAGGCGCCAGAAGCCCACGCGGCTGCCGTATTCGTAGATCGACTCGGCATTCATGTCGCGCGTGCCCGGCGGCATCGACGGCGTGGCCTCCAGAAGCTGCGTTTCCGAAGCGCCGTCGCCATCGGGGATCGAGTATTCCGATCCTTCCTCGTAGTTGAGGACGATGTTGAGCGCGAGACGTGCGCCGCCCGGCCATTTGGGATCGGGGCGATTGCGGCCGTAGCCGACGAGGTCGCGCGGATAGGCCGGATCGCTCATGTGATTTGAACCTCGATAGGCTCGGCGAGATCGGCTTCCTCGACATCCGCCGGCGTGCCGTCGCGTGCCAGAAGCGATGCGACCGCAGCCCCTTTGTCGAGAGCGGCAACGCCCGCATGCCATATGCCCGGATGATAGCCGAAGGCTTGACCGGGCGCGGCGACGAAAGCGCGCGCGGCAGTCGGATCGGCGCGGCCGTCGGCCGTTGGCGCGAACACGACGAGCGAAACGAGTCCGCCCGAAAGATGGACGAAGAACTGCGCGCCGTGCGGATGCCGCTCGACCCGCCGGACGCGCCGGGGACCGGGTTCGGCCGGCAGATCGATCAGGTTCGCCGTCACCGCCGCATTCGGGCGGCGGTCGGCGATCACGGGAACGGGGCCGGTGCGGCCGCCATCGGTCGGCACGGACAGCACGAAGCCGAACGCGCGGAAGGCGTCTTCGGTCAGCGGCTCGGCACGAACGATCCGGGTCATGCGGCAGTCGCCTTCATGAGGCCTCGTATGGCGGAAAGTTTCTCCACCGACAGGACAAGTTCGGCGAGGCGCCGCGCGCCCGCCGGGGTCAGGGCAGGTTCGGCGCAGTCGTTGAATTTCGCCAGCACGCGGGTCTCGTCGAGCCGGCGCGAGCCGGTGCCGTCGGCCTCCGCCACGTAGGTTTCGTGCGTCGTGCCGTCGGCAAGCCGGATGCGCACGCCGCCCGAAAAGCGAATCGCATCGCCGGTCGGCACCGTGCGCGCGACGGCTTTGCGCGCGATTGCGAGAATCTCCGGCCGTCGGAAACTGTCGCCCTCGTAGTGCGAATTGCGTAGCGCACCGTCGACGAGTGCAGCGGCTACCGCGTAAAACAGGCTTGCGCGCGCGTGGGTCGACGTGCGCGGCGCAAGCTTCGCCTCGCGCGGTTCGGAAATCTGCCCCGCGAACTCGGCCGGAACGTCGAGTTCCACCGCGTCGATCCGCGAGGCGTCGATGGCATGACGCCCGCGCAGATCGAGGGCACCTTCGACGAAGGCATGGATGGCGTGCGCGCAAGGATAGAGTTTGAAGGCGGTCCCGGGCGACACCCAGTCGACCCCGAGGCCACGCGTCGCTGCGGCGAAATCAAGCTTCGTGTCGGTGGGCAGCAGCGCGCGATAGAGGCCGTAGCGTCCGTCGAAGGCGCTCGCAGGGCCGGTGAAGTCCGCCTGCGCCAGCCGGCATGCGACGATGGCCGCGTGCGCGGCCCATCCGGGATGCAGCGTCTTCGACCAGGTGCCGTCCGCATAGGCTTCGAGCACGCCCGACGCCTGGCTCGCCGAGATGCCGAACGCGCTGGCGATGCGTGCGGCCGAAAGGCCCCACAGACGGCCGACGGCGGCCGTCGCCGCGGGCATGCCGAGCGCACTCGTCGGATGGATGCCCACGCCGTGGAATGCGCCGGGCGATATCAGGCCGAAGCGGCACCCCAACTCGTTGCCGATGGCGATGGTGAGGACAAGTCCGCGACCATTCGCGCCGCAGGCCTCTGCGGCCGCGAGTGCGGCGGCAACGCTCGGCGCGCTCGGATGCATGACCGATTCGTTGTGGGTGTCGTCGAAATCCATCGCGTGGGCGAGGGTGCCGTTGACGAGCGCTGCGTTGGCCGCCGTATTGCGCGTGCCGTCGCCCAGGATCGTCGCTTCGTCACCGGTGCCGAGAGCGACACCCGCCTTGCGCGCGGCGATGCCGATGGGAAGGGTTGCCGCGGCGATCGAAACGCCCAACGTGTCGAGCAGCCGCAGCCGGCAGTCGGCGACGACCGGGGCCGGCAGATCTTCGAAACGAAGGCCCGCCGACCAGCGCGCGAATTCCTCGCCGAGACTCACAGCCGCTTCACCATTTTCATGCGCATGTGCTCGCCGGCGAGGATCGGCGGATAGAGCGGCGGACGATCCGGGCCCGTGCAGCTCTCGATGCAGCGGATCTCGGTGTCGTAATTGGGGTGGCAGAAGAACGCGATCGACTGGCGCCGGCTCATCGCGGTTTTCGCTTCCGGCGGATTTGCGACGCGATGCAGCGTCGAACGCCAGCGGTCGTTCGTCCAGCGCGCCATCATGTCGCCGATATTGATGATCAGCGCGCCGGGGATGGGCTGCACGTCGGTCCACGAGCCGTCCGCAAGTCGCACCTGCAATCCGCCGGGACCGGCGGTGGGCAACAGGATCGTCAGGCTGCCGAAATCGGTGTGCTCGCCCGTGCGCAACTGGCCGGGAAGCGGCGGCTGCGAAAGCGGCGGATAGTGGTTTGAGCCGAGGACGCTGAAATGATGGTCGATCTTGTCGGCGAAATAGCCCTCCGGCAGGCCGAGCCCCAGCGCGAAGATTCGCATCAACGTCGCGGCCAGCGCCTCGAACGAGCGATAGAGTGCCGTGAAGGTCGGGCGATATTCGGCCGGCGTCTGCGGCCACACGTTGGGTGCGTAGCAGCCGGCCGCCTCGGGCACGTCCTTCAACGCGGGCACGATGGGGTCGAGCGTCCCCAGCATGAACTGTTCGCGCAGGTCCTTGGGCACGTTCTGCCCGAGCGTCGCGCCGAGCCCCTTCGATTCCATCGCCGCATAGCCGCGCGGCGCCACCTCGCCCTGCGGGCGCGAGCGCATCTTCACGTCCGTCGGCTGGTCGAAGAAATCGCGCGATACGGCGAAGGCCTTCTCGGTGAGCGCCGGGTCGACGCCGTGACCCGAAATGCAGAAAAAGCCGACCTCTTCGCACGCGCGCGCGACCGCGCGTGCGACGCCGGCCTTGTCGCTGCCGTCGCGGAACGGGCCGATGTCGATGACGGGAATGCCGACCGATGCGCTCACATTCGTTCTCCTTCAGCTCGACAGGACCGACGCGCTGGAAACGCGCCACGCCACGCGCACGCGCGCGCCGGCCGCGACGGGCGGCGCATCGGGATGCGTCTCGACGACGAGCGGCGCCGCGAGGCCCGCATCGACTTCGACCTTGACGATCGAGCCGGCGAAGGCCGAAGCGCGGACGGTTCCGTCGAGGACGTTGAATTCCGCATCGGGAATGGTACCGGGATCGAGCAGGCGAAGCTGCTCGGGCCGGACGCCAAGCGTCGCCATTCCGGGTGCGGGCGACGGTCCTGCGGCGCGTACGCGCGCACCGCTCGCCGTGCGAATGTCGCCGGCGCCCGGCGCGACCTCCCCCTCGATGAGGTTGATCTGCCCGACGAACCCCGCCACGAAACGCGAAGCGGGATGGTTGTAGATGTCGACCGCCGTTCCGAGCTGCTCGATCTGGCCGTCGCTCATCACGGCGATCCGGTCGGACATGCTCATCGCCTCGCTCTGGTCGTGCGTGACGTAGACGGTCGTGATCTTGAGCGCACGCTGGATCGCGCTGATCTCCGCCTGCATGGCCTCGCGCAGCTTGAGGTCGAGTGCGCCCAGCGGCTCGTCCATCAGCAGCACGCGGGGGGAATGCGCGACCGCGCGGGCGACGGCCACGCGCTGTTGCTGGCCGCCGCTGAGTTCGGCGGGAAAGCGGCCTTCGGCGCCCGGCAATCGGATGAGATTCAGGAGCTCCGTCACGCGGCGCTCGATCTCGGCCGGCTTTCGCCCTCGCTCGACGAGACCGAAGGCAATATTGTCGGCGATGGTCATGTGCGGGAACAGCGCGTAGTCTTGGAAGACCATGCCGATCT
>JAYRKO010000265.1:0-4545 GCA_041905745.1 Tagaea sp.
CGAGATAGAGCTCGACGTACCAGGTCGAGTCCACGAACCATTCGATGCCGCGCGCGTCGAGATATTCCCACATGCGCCCGCGCCATTTGAGCGCCTCGGCGTTGACCTTGCCGTCGACATTGACGACACGCTCGCGCTTGAAGCCCAGCGTGCCCGACTGGCCGGCGGCGACGACGGCGTCGGGGGGCACATATCGGGCCACCATCGCAACCTGGATGTCGTTGGCCGCATGGCCGAAGATGCCCTCCCCGCGCCACGCGAAGGCGACCAGAACGGCCGCGACAAGAGCGCACGCGAGAACGGCGGCTGCGGCCGCGCGGGGCACGAATCGGGCGGCCAGGGACGGCACGTAGACGAACGCCAGCAACGACAGCGGCGCGAAATAGCGGATGTAGAACCAATAGGCGAAGAAGGTGGCCCAGTAATAGGCTGCGAGCGCCGCGTAGGCGAGGATGAGGATCGCGGCGAACGCCGCGCGCTCGCGGTCCATGCGCTGCAGGACGCCGTCGCGGCGCGCGCGCACGGCGAGAACGGCGATCGCCGCAAGGACGGCCATACGCAGCGCTTCGGTCCACCAGCTCTCGTAGGCGCCCGCGAAAATCCAAGGCACGGCCACGGCGCCCATCGCCCAGGCGGCATACTCCGCGCGCTCCGTCGAGATCGCGAAGGCCTGCTGGGCGAAGCCGGAGATCGGCATCGGGTGGCCGAAAACGACCGCGTTGTAGAGCCACCATGGCGAGGAAATCGCGATCGCCGCCGTCCCGACGACGAAACATGTGGTCACAGCTTCGCGCGGGAAGGCGCGCCGGCGCCACAACTCGATCGCGCAGAAAACCGCGACGAACACCGCCGCATCGATGCGCGCAAGCACGAGCGCGCCGAGAAGCGCGCCCATTGCGGCGCGCCCGCGCAAGCTCACGCGCCAGTCGGTCGCGTAGAAGCGCCATATCGCGGCGTAGAGCGCGAACTGGAGGACCGTCTCGAGCCCGTTATAGAAATCGTTGAATGCCTTCGGCGCCGCCAGATAGCCGGTCAACGCGAGAACGCCCGCAAGATTGCGGTGATCCGTCCGTCCGCCGACCGCGTCGCGCGCCAGTCCGGCGACGAGCAATGCACCTATGCCATGCGTTAGCGCCGCAAGCACGTAGACGAAGCGCAGTCCCGTCGCCTCGTTTCCGCCCGCCAGCGCGAACGCGGCGGCCTGAAGAAACGTGAAGAGCGGCTGGAATCCGTTTGTCCACACCGCGCCGTCGATGGTGATGCCGAGCCCGCGCGCCATGTTGCGCGCGACGGTCAGCGCGTACCAGCCGTCCTCGGCGATCGGCATTGCGTACAGCGCGCCGACGTCGCGCAGCGCAAGGCTCGCATAGAGCAGCCAGATCGCCCCGCCGAGAGCAGCGAGAAGACGGACGCGAAGATTCATGGAATCTTCAGGAGTTCTCGCGCGGCGCGTGCTTGGCAAGGATGCGCTGGAGCGTGCGGCGATGCATGTTGAGCCGCCGCGCGGTTTCCGAAACGTTGCGGTCGCACTGCTCGAACACGCGCTGGATGTGCTCCCAGCGCACGCGGTCGGCCGACATCGGGTGCTCGGGCGGGGCCGGCAGCGCGCGGTCGACCGCCTGGAGTGCGGCGTCGATCGCGTCGGCGTCGGACGGCTTGGGCAGGTAGTCGACCGCGCCCGCCTTGATGGCCGCGACCGACGTGGCGATGTTGCCGTAGCCCGTGAGGATGACGATGCGCGCGTCGGGCGCCAGCTCGCGGATTCGCGGCACGAGATCGAGCCCCGATCCGTCGCCGAGCTTCAGGTCGACGACCGCGAATTCCGGCGCATGCGTTTCGATCGCGGCGCGCGCCGCGGCGGTCGATTCTGCCATCGTCACGACGTAACCTCGCCGCTCCATCGCGCGCGCGAGGCGGATGCGGAAGGCCTCGTCGTCCTCGACGATCAGCAGGTGCTTGGCTCCGGCGTCGATCTCGTTCATGTGCTCCGTCCGCTCCCTGCAACGTCGGGGAAAATTCCGCGCGGCCAAACGACCGCAACCCGCGCCCCGCCGCCTTCCGCGTTGGCGCAGGATACCTCACCTCCGGTGCGGGAAAGCAACGTCGTCGCGATGAAAATGCCGAGCCCCATATGGTCGCCCTCGTCGCGCCGGGTCGAAATATAGGGCTCGCCCAGCCGATCGAGGATTTCCGGGGCGAATCCCGGGCCGTCGTCCAGCACCTCGACCCCGATCGATCCGGCGTCCGACCACAGCCGGACGGTCACCTGCGTCCGGGCGAACTGGCAGGCATTCTCGATGAGGGTGCCCAGCGCCTGCACCAGTTCGGGCGTGCGCGCCGCCGGCGGATCGACATTGTCGGCGAATTCGACATCCACCGTCGGCACGATGCCGCTGCGCGCGTAACGCGCCGCGATCTCGCGCAGCAGTACCGAAAGCGTGGGGCGCGGGAAGGGCTCGCTCTCCACTCCGCCGCCCTCGGGCTTGGCGGCCAGCCGCGCGAGGATGTCGCGGCACCGCATGGCTTCGCGCAGCAGCAGTTCGGCGTCCTCGCGCACGTCGCCGGGCGGCGCGTCCTTCGCCAGTTCCTTGGCGACGAGCGCGATCGTGGCGAGCGGCGTACCCAGCTCGTGCGCGGCCGCCGCCGCAAGCCCGCCCACGGCCGCCATGCGGTTCTCGCGCGCAAGCGAGGCTTGCGTGACCGACAGCGCGTCCGACATCTGGCGCGCCTCGCCGGCAAGCCGCCCGACATAGGCGGCGACGAAAACGATGGTGAGCGCCAAAGCCAGCCAGATGCCGGCCGCAAGGACAGGCGGGAGAGCGGCGCCGCCGCTGCCCGGCAAGGGATCGTGCCATCGTGCCAGCAGCCCGGCCGAAGCGACGGCAAGCCCGGCCAGCACGACCGTCGAGCCGCGGGTGAGCGAGCTTGCGGCCACGGCCACCGGCGCCACGAGCAGCACGGCGAAGGGGTTGGTCAGGCCGCCGGTGAAATAGAGGAGCGTTGCGAGCTGCAGGATGTCGTAGCCCAGCACGGCGCCCGCCGCGCGGTTGTCGAGCCGGCCCGCCGGCGGGCGGTCGAGCATGAGGACGGCGTTGAGGACGGCCGAAACGCCCACGGCGCCGAGCGTGGCGGCGAGCGCGAAATCGTGGCCGAGCCCGAAATAGACGAAGAGGATCGCCGTCGCCTGCCCGGCCACCGCGAACCAGCGCACCGCCACGAGCGTGCGCAGGCGTACTCGGCCGACGAGCGGCGCGCGGGCGGAAGTTTCGGCAAAGGCCTGGACGAGCGGCGACATGGGACCCAAGTCTTGGCGACCGCGCTGGCAACCGCGGCCGGAACGCGCCATATATCACCCCGTGATGGAAGACGCGATAAGGGTCGAGGGCCTGACGAAGCGGTTCCGCGCCGAGGGCCCGCCGGCCGTCGACGCGATTTCCTTCGTGGTACCCCGCGGACAGATCGTCGGGCTCCTGGGCGGCAACGGCGCCGGCAAGACGACGACGATTTCGATGCTGCTGGGCATCCTCGTGCCGACGGCGGGGGAAATCCGCATGCTCGGCCACGACATGCTCCGCCACCGCTTCCGGGCGCTGCCGTTCCTCAATTTCTCGTCGCCCTATGTCGACCTGCCCGGGCGGCTGACGGTGCGCGAGAACCTGTCGGTGTTCGGCGGTCTCTACGGCGTGGCCGACCTGCGCGCGCGCATCGACGAGCTTGCGGGCGAGCTCGATCTCGTCGCGATCCTCGATCGCAAGACCGGCTCGCTTTCCTCGGGCCAGAAGACGCGCGCGGCGCTGGCCAAGGCGCTGATCAACCGGCCCGAGCTGCTGCTGCTCGACGAGCCGACCGCCAGCCTCGATCCCGATACGGCCGACCGCGTGCGCGCGCATCTGGAAGCCTATGCGAAGAAGTCACACGCCTCGATCCTGCTCGCCTCGCACAACATGGGCGAGGTCGAGCGGCTGTGCGCCGACGTGCTGATGATGAAGGGCGGGCGCATCGTCGACCGCGGCGCGCCCGACGCGCTCGTGCGCCGCTACGGGCGCGAGAACATGGAGGAAGTCTTCCTCGACATCGCGCGCGGCACGGGCAACGGCGAGAGCGAGGCCGCACAATGAGCGGTTCGCTTGGCCGCATCGGCGCGATGCTGAAGCGCCATCTCTACCTGTTCCGCAACTCGTGGACGCGCGTCTTCGACCTGATGTACTGGCCGATGCTCCAGATGCTGCTCTGGGGCTTCATGACGGTCTACCTGAACCAGCATTCGAGCTGGTTCGCCAACGCGGCGGGCGTGCTGATCGGCTCGGTCCTGCTGTGGGACGTGCTGGTGCGCTCGCAGTTCGGCTTCACCTTCTCGCTACTCGAGGAGATGTGGTCGCGCAACCTCGCCAACCTGTTCGTCTCGCCGCTGCGCCCCGTCGAGTTCGGCGTGTCGCTGATGGTCATGGGCGTCGTGCGCTCGCTCATCGGCATCGTGCCGGCGGCGTTGGTGGCGATCCCGATGTTCCACTATTCGGTCTTCGAGATGGGCCTGCCGCTCGTCGT
>JAYRKO010000266.1:0-4508 GCA_041905745.1 Tagaea sp.
CGGTCACCTCGGTCTGTCTGGGGCTTCTGGCGCGCGAAGCCGGCGTGCCGGCGGGCGCCATCAACGTGCTGGCGGGCAACGGGGCGACGACGGGTGCGGCCTTGGTCGGCAATCCCGCGGTCGGAAAAATCGTCTTCGTGGGATCGCCGGCCTCGGGCCGCGCGATCGCGACTGCAGCCGCGAAAAACGCACGACCCTGCCTGCTCGAACTGGGCGGCAAATCGGCGAACATCGTTTTCGGGGATGCCGATCTCGTCCGGGCGTCGAAGGGCGCGCAGGCGGCGATCTTCGCGGGCGCCGGGCAGAGCTGCACGGCGGGCTCGCGGCTGATCGTCCACAAATCGGTCCACGACCGGCTCGTCGCGATGATCGCCGAAGGTGCGCGGCGGCTGCGCGTGGGCGAGCCGCTGGACGTGGCAACCGAAGTTGGCCCCATCGCCAATCGCCCGCAGTACGAACGGATCGTCCGGATGGTCGGCGACGGACGCGCGCAGGGGGCGGAAATCGCATGCGGCGGCGGCCGTCCCGAAGGTCGGGAGCACGGATATTTCTTCTCGCCGACCGTCCTGACCGCGCTGTCTCCGTCGATGGATGTGGTTCGCGAAGAGATCTTTGGGCCGGTCCTGTCGGTGCTCCGCTTCGAGGATGAAGAAGAAGCGGTGGCGCTCGCCAACGGCGGAATCTTCGATCTCGCTGGTGCGGTATGGACGAAGGATGTGGGGCGCGCGCATCGCGTGGCTGCCCGGGTTCGCGCGGGATCCTTCTGGATCAACGGCTACCGGACGCTTTCGGTAATGACGCCGTTCGGCGGCATGCACGGCAGTGGCTATGGCCGGTCGAGCGGCTACGATGCGATGATGGAGTATACGCAGGCGAAGAGCGTCTGGGTCGAGACGGACGACAACGCCCCGCAACCTTTCGGATACGCGCCGGAGTGACCATGGCCGACATCGATTTTTCTGGATATCCGATCGCGCATCGCGTGAACGCGAAGGTCCGCCGTGGTCTTTACGGCCGCCGCCAGCAGGCAGTGCTGAACCGGGAGGCGTTCGAGGCCGCACGCCGCGAGATCGCATCTTGGGAAGGCTATGCGCCCACGCCGCTCGTCTCGCTCGATGATGTCGCCAAGGCGGCCGGCGTGGGCAAGGTCTTCTACAAGGACGAGCGGGGGCGCTTCGGCCTTGGCAGCTTCAAGGCTCTGGGTGGCGCCTATGCCGTGCTGCGGCAGGTGCGCAATGCCGGCCGGCCTGCGGGCGAGATTGTCGTCACGTGCGCGACCGACGGCAACCACGGGCGCTCCGTCGCGTGGGGCGCCAAGCGGTTCGGCTGCCGCTGCGTCATCTACATCCACGAAACCGTCAGCAAGGGGCGCGCGGACGCCATCGCGGCCTACGGCGCCGAGGTCCGTCGCGTGCCGGGAACCTACGACGATGCGGTGCGCCAGGCGGCGGCGGACGCCGCGGCGAACGGCTGGATCGTCGTTTCGGATACGTCGTATCCCGGCTATGTCGACATCCCGCGCGACGTCATGCAGGGCTACGCGGTCATGGCGGACGAGGCGCTGTCGCAGATGGGCGCCCCGCCGACCCACGTGTTCCTGCAGGCGGGCGTGGGTGGCTTGGCGGCTGCCGTGTGCGGGCATCTTTGGGAATCGCTGGGCGAACGGCGGCCGCGCACGGTCGTCGTCGAACCCGATCGCGCGGCCTGCCTGTTCGAAAGCGCGCGCACCGGCAAGGCAACCAATGTGGGCGGTGCGCTGGATACCGCGATGGCCGGTCTTGCCTGCGGCGAGACGTCGATCCTCGCGTGGGAGATTCTCGAAGAAGGTGCCGAAGATTTTCTGACCGTGAGCGACGAAGCCGCCTTCGCCTGCATGCGGCTGCTGGCGCCGCGCGTGATCGCGGGGGAATCGGCGGTGGCCGGCCTTGCGGGGCTGCTCGGTGCGGCCGCGCGTCCCGATCTGGCGCGTCGTCTCGGTCTCGACGAAAGCGCGCGCGTGTTGTTGATCGGCAGCGAAGGCGACACCGATCCCGAACTTTACCGGAAGATCGTGGGCGCCTAGGCGCCCTTCGCGGGCCAGAGCGTGCCGTCGAGCAGGCGCGCGGCAAGCGCGTCGGCCGCGAGCTTCAGCAGCTTCTCGCCCTTGGCGGCGCTGGCGCGCGCCGGATTTCCGATCGTGCCGTTGGGCGTGAGGTCGGCGAAAGAATGCCAGCGCTTCGGCTGGCGGGCGAACACGCTTTCGTCGAGATCGGCGGGGCCGGCGGCTGCGGCCAGGCGATCGGCGGCGACGAGTTCGGGAGCAAGCGCCAGCATCATCGAAGTCTCGGCTTCGCACGCGTGCAGTACGGTCGTCTGATCCTCGAGGATTGCGGCGATTTCTTCGCCCAGCGCCGGCCAGTAGCTGCCGACGGCGACCGGGATGCCGACGTCGCGCGTCAGTTCGGTTGCGGCGACGTCGAGCCCGGCGATGTTTCCGCCATGCCCGTTGAAGAACAGCACGCGCCGGAACCCCTGCTTTTTGAGAGAGCCGGCAAGATCGCGCAGCACGGCGAGATACGTGGGATAGCTCAGCGAGAACGTGCCGCCGAAGGCCAGATGATGATCGGCAAGCCCCACCCACAGCGTCGGCGCCACGACGACGGGCAGTTTCGCCGCCACGGCCCGCGCACCGCGCCGCGCGACCTCGCCGACAAGCATCGTGTCGACGCAGGTGGGCAGATGCGGGCCGTGCTGCTCGGTCGAGGCGACGGGCACGATCACGATGGCGTCCCGCTTGGCGAGTTCGCGCAGGTCGGCCGACTTCAGGCGCGCCCATTCGATTTCGACCGACCCCGCTGCCATTGCATTCCTCCGCTCTTTCTTCGATTGTAGGAGCGCCCCTTGCGCCTTCGCCAGCGGAGTTTCATGGCACTTGAAATCGACACGTCCGCGCTCGTCGAGCGCCTCGCGCGCCTCGGTGCGGTCGGCGCGATCCCCGGTGGCGGAAACGCGCGTCTCGCACTTACCGACGACGACAAGGCCGGCCGCGACCTCGTTGTCGGCTGGATGCGCGAATTGGGGATGACTGTCGGCATCGACAGCGTGGGCAACGTCGTGGGCGTCCGCGCCGGCGCGACGGACGAAGCGCCCGTGATGATGGGATCGCATATCGACACGGTGCGCACCGGCGGACGCTACGACGGAAATCTGGGCGTGCTCGCGGGGCTGGAATTGTGCGCCGCCCTCGACCGTGCGGGCGTGCGAACGCGCCGGCCGCTCGCGGTCGCTTTCTTCACGAACGAGGAGGGTGCGCGCTTCCAGCCCGACATGCTCGGCAGCCTCGTCTATGCGGGCGGGATGAGTATTGGCGAAGCGCACGCCGCGCGCGCCATCGACGGCGCGGTGTTGGGTGAGGAACTGCGCCGCATCGGCTATCTCGGCGACCGGGCTCCCGGCTTCGTCCGCCCGCACGCCTTCGTCGAACTGCATATCGAGCAGGGCCCGATCCTCGAGGCCGAGGGGCTGACCATCGGTGCAGTCACGGGCGTCCAGGGCATATCGTGGACCGAATACACGGTCTCCGGCGTTTCCAACCATGCGGGGACGACGCCCATGCGGCTGCGGCGCGATGCGGGCTACGCCGCGATGGCGATCGCCGCAGGCGTGCGCGACATCGTGCGCGCGATGGGCGGCGATCAGGTGGGCACGGTCGGCCGCATCGAACTCGTCCCGAACCTGATCAACGTGGTGGCGTCGAAGGCGACGTTCACGGTCGACATCCGCAACACCGACGAGGCGGCGCTGAAGGTTGCCGAGGCGCGCGTGGCGGAGCTGATCGCGCAGGTCGCCGCGGCCGAGCAGGTGACGGTCGCGAGCCGGTCGCTCGCGCGCTTCGAGCCGGTGTCGTTCGACGCGAAGCTCGTCGATCTCGTCGCCGCGAAGGCCGCCGCGCGCGGGTTCGGGCACCGCCGCATGCCCTCGGGCGCCGGCCACGACGCGCAGATGATCGCGCGCCTTTGCCCCACCTGCATGATCTTCGTGCCCAGTGCCAAAGGGCTTTCCCACAACGTCGCCGAACATACCGACGCCGCCGACATCGACGCCGGCGCCAAGGTCCTGCTCGACGTCGTCCTCGAACTTGCCGCTTGAAAACCCAGGAAGCAGCCATGTCGCGTCATCTCACGGTCGCCGCCGCCCAGCTCGGTCCCATCGCACGCGCCGAGACGCGCACACAGGTCGTCGAACGCCTGATCGCCCATCTGCGCGAGGCGCACCGGATGGGCGCCGATCTCGTCGTGTTTCCCGAACTGGCGCTGACGACGTTCTTTCCGCGCTGGTTCTTCGCCGATCAGGCGGAGATCGATTTCTTCTTCGAAACCGAGATGCCCGGTCCCGCGACCAAGGCGCTGTTCGACGAGGCGAAGCGCCTGAAAGTGGGCTTCTGCCTCGGTTACGCGGAAAAGACGGTCGAGGACGGCCGCACGCGGCGCTTCAACTGCGCAATTCTGGTCGAGAAGAACGGCGAGATC
>JAYRKO010000267.1:0-4507 GCA_041905745.1 Tagaea sp.
GTGCGCATCGACCCGGCCACGCGCCACCGCTACCCGCACGAATTTTCCGGCGGCCAGCGCCAGCGCATCGCCATCGCGCGCGCACTGGTCCTCAAGCCCAAGCTCGTCGTGCTCGACGAGCCGACCTCGGCGCTCGACATGTCGGTGCAGGCGCAGATCGTCGATCTGCTGCGCGAACTGCAGGACCGCCACGCGCTCGCCTACGTCTTCATCAGTCACGACCTGAAGGTCGTGCGTGCGCTCGCCGACGAGGTGCTCGTCCTCAAGGACGGCCGCGTCGTCGAGCAGGGCCCCGCCGCGCGCGTGTTCGACGCGCCCGAGGCCGCCTATACCCGCGCGCTGATGGCCGCCGCCTTCGCGCACGACGTCGTCGACTCCCATGAGGTCCGCCAGTGAAGCTGCTGTTCATTTCCTCGACCGATCGCGTGGAGCCGTGGCGCAAGGCCTTCGCCGAGATCGCGCCCGACATCGAGTTCGTCGCCTGGCCCGACGTGCCCGATCCCGACGCCATCGAGTTCGCGGCCGTATGGAAATATCCGCCCGGCTCGCTCAAGCGCTTCCGGAACCTGAAATTCGTTTCCTCGCTGGGCGCCGGCATCGATCACCTGCTCGGCGATCCGGAATTTCCCACCCACATCCCGTTCGTGCGCCTCGTCGATCCGACGCTGACCAGCGGCATGGTCGAGTACGCGCTGTGGGCGACGCTGCGCTATCACCGCCAGATCCTCGACTACGAGGCATTCCAGCGTGCGGCCGAATGGAACCAGCTTCCCGCCCCGTCCACCGCCGCGCGGCGCGTGGGCATTGCCGGGACCGGCGAAATCGGCGGCGCGATCGCGCGCGCGCTGGCCGGGCTCGGCTTCGACGTGGCCGGTTGGTCGCGCAGCGGTCGGTCCGCCGAAAACATCCGGATGTATGCCGGCGCCGATGGCTGGATTCCGTTCCTGTCGCGCACGGACATCCTGATCTGTGTCCTGCCGCTGACCGCCGCCACGCGCGGGATCCTCGACAAGCGGGCCTTCGCGGCCCTTCCCGAAGGCGCCTTCGTCGTCAACATCGCGCGCGGGGGCCATGTCGTGGACGCGGACCTGATTGCCGCCCTCGACTGCGGCCATTTGGCGCACGCCACGCTCGACGTGACGACGCCCGAGCCCCTGCCCCGGGATCACGCGTACTGGGCCCATCCGAAGGTCACGATCACGCCGCACGTCGCCAGCCTGACGGACCCGCGGACGGCCGTCCCCCAGGTTGTGGACAATATCCGCCGCTTCGTATCCGGCCGCCCCTTGGTGAATCCGGTCGACCGGGCCAACGGCTACTGAAAAGGGCCGCGCCGGCTTGCCATTGTGCCGGGGCCGGAAGGCGGCTATATCCTCGTTTTGGCGTTGAAAAATATCAAGTTGGGCGATGTCCGAGGCCGAAGCCAAAGCCGAACTGCCGACCGAGTTGCCGCCGCCCAAAAAGGCGGACAAGTCGAAGACGTTCGCGTTCGATCATGCGGTCTTCCAGGTCAAGGGCGCGTATTTCGGATTCGGCAAGGACGGCGATTCGGTCTGCCTGCACGTGCCGCTGGGCGACATCATGGCGGCGCTGCCCATCGAGGCGGTGAAGATCCAGTTCCAGATCCCGAAGGACAGCGAGGACGCCAAGCTTCTCGACGTCGCCGAGAAGTCGATGAAGTTCGTCAAGCGCATCCAGCCGGGCGATTCGATCCCGGCCGAGATCCTCGACGGATCGGCCTCGTGGCGGGTCGAGCCGCATCACATCGCGCGCGCCAACGCCCGCATCTCGATGCAGATCATCAGCTGGATGTCGGGCAAGCCGGTCGAGGTGCACGACACGGGCGAACTCGAGACGCTCGCCAACAACCCCGACACCAAGAAGAAGATCCAGGAAGCCTTCGAACTACTGGCCGAGAAGCTGGGCCTCGGGCGCGCCAACAAGAACCAGATCGTCGAGATGATCGAACAGCTGGCGCGCGAGTCCTCGTACATCGAGGCGCTGCGCGAACGCTTCCAGAAGATCCAGAAGATCTATTCCGGCTTCAACGTGCTGTTCGCGGCCTACAAGCGCGAACGCGGCGTGCAGGACGAGATCGGCCGCATCCGCATCCTGATGAAGAAGCCGGTCGAGGACATCTCCGGCATCTTCCTGCAGGTCGACGCGAACACGGGCGAAGTCTTCAACGCGCTGAAGCGCCTGCGCGAGACGATCAGCTACATCCGCAACAAGCGCGACGAACTGCACCAGCGCTTCATGCTGTGGGACGAGATCCTCGTCGCATGGGAAGGCGTGGCGCTCGAACGCGACGGACGCATGGACAAGCTGGTGCGCATCACCTACCGCTTCATCGCGCGCCACTTCCCGCAGGACTCCGAATGGAGCCTGACGCGCTGAGACGCTAGGGCTTCTTCAGCGACAGGACGTAATCGACGACCGCCGCGCGTTCTTCCGGCCACAGCCGGTAGGTCGGCATCGGCAGGTGCAGGTCGGTCATGAAGTTCGTCAGATACATGTAATCGCGACCCGGCCGGCCGACGATCTCTGCGAAGGCCGGGGCGCCGCCCTGCCCATGGCACTGTGCACACCACTGCCCCGCAAGCGCGGCCCCGCGCGAGACTGAGCTTTCCGGCGGCGGCGGCGCGCGGTCGGGTGCCGCGCACGAAGCGGCGAACACGAGCAGGCCGAGTGCCGCGGCGCGGATGACGGCGCGCAACGGCATGCCGCGCTAGGCCGGATAGCGTTGCGACAGGAGCGCGAAGGCCGAGCGCACGGTCTGCGTCATGGCGCCTTCGGGGCGGCCCGGGCGCGCCCACGGGCTCCACGCCAGCAGGTCGAGATGCGCCCATTTGACGCCGGCCGGCACGAAGGCCTGCAGGAAGATCGCGGCGATGGACGCGCCCGCGAACGGGCTGTCCGAGACGTTGTTGAGATCGGCGACCTTGCTGTCGATGCGCGGGCGATAGGCCTGCCACAGCGGCATCAGCCACATCGGATCGCCCTGCGCGAGCCCCGTCGTCAGCAGGTCGCGCGCGAGCGTGTCGTCGTTGCAGAACAACGCCGGCAGGTCGGGCCCCAGCGCCACGCGCGCCGCACCCGTCAGCGTCGCGAAATCGAGCATCAGCTCGGGCTTCTCCTCGCCCGCGCGCGCGAAGGCATCGGCGAGGATCAGGCGGCCTTCGGCGTCGGTGTGGCCGATCTCGACGGTGAGACCCGCCTTCGAGCGGATCACGTCGAGCGGACGCACGGAATTTCCCGACACGCTGTTCTCGACCGCCGGCACGAGCACGTGCAGGCGCACCTTCAATTTCGCCTCGACGACCAGCCGGGCCAGCGCCAGCGCATGCGCGGCACCGCCCATGTCCTTCTTCATGAGCTTCATGCCCGCATCGGGCTTGATGCCGAGCCCGCCGGTATCGAAGCACACGCCCTTGCCCACGATCGCCACGCGCGGATGGCGCGCATCGCCCCAGGTGAGTTCGATGAGGCGCGGCTCGCGCGCCGCCGCGCGGCCCACGGCGTGGACGAGGTTGTAGCCCTGCGCCTTCAGCGCCTCGCCGACGATGACCTTGGCCTGCATGCCCAGTTCGCGCGCCATCGCGCGCGCCGCCTCGGCGAGCTCGCCCGGCCCCATGTCCTCGGCCGGCGTGTTGACGAGATCGCGCGCGAACGCGTCGGCGCGCACGAGCGCACTCGCGGCCGTCTTGTCGGCGCGCGCGGGCCAGACCAGTTCGGCCGGCGCACGCGCCGCCTTGCGATAGCGGTCGAACACGTAGCTGCCGATGCCCCAGGCGGTCGCGATGCGCGTGGCCGCCGCCGGATCCTGCGGCTCGGGATCGAGACGATAGCTGCCCGCCGGCAGGCGCATCGGCAGGCCGGCCCAGGTCCAGAACAGCGTACCGCTGCCGTCGGTCGATTCGCGCTCGGGCACGCCCACGACGATGCGGTCGATCCCGCCCGCGCGGGCCGGCAGCGCGAGGAATTCGCCTGCGGCCGCCTTGAATCCGCTCTGTTCGGCGAACCGGCGCTGCGCCGCGGGGATCGCCTTCAGGAATTTCGCGAGTTCGGATTTGGCGACCGCCGCGAGACGGATCGTGGACGCAAGCTTCTTCGGACGGAACGGAAGACGGTCGGGCATGCGTGAAAAATCCTCGCAAAACGGGGAATCGGAAGATCGACTTTCACGAAGCTTGCCCGAACCACGCCGGGCTGGAAAGCTGCGCCTCGCTTCGCAACGGGAGAAATCGGGAATGCCCGAAATCGTCGTCTATCTCGGCAACAAGTCTTATTCGTCGTGGTCGCTGCGCGGATGGCTCGCCTGCAAACTGACGGGCCTGCCCTTCCGCGAGGAAGTCCATCCGATGGATACGCCCGACTGGAAGCCGTGGATCGCGGCCCGCAGCCCGTCGGGCAAGGTGCCCTACGTGACCGTCGACGGCGCACCGCTGTGGGAATCGCTGGCGATCGGCGAGCATCTGGCCGAACTCAATCCGCAGGCCTTCTGGCC
>JAYRKO010000268.1:0-4496 GCA_041905745.1 Tagaea sp.
CGCTGAACAACGGCAGGGAAAAGGAGCGCAACACATGCCCGACGACATCCGCCAAGACGACGCCCGGCACCGCAAGAGCCTCGAGCCCGATCCGATGCCGGTGGGCCGGCGCGGCTTCCTTGCCGGCGCCAGCCTCGCGGGCTTCGCGCTGGCCGCGCACCCGATCCAGGCGCAGAGCGTCATCACGACCGACATGAACGGCCTCGTCGGCGGCATGGCCGAAGTGCCGACGGCCGACAAGAAGAAGCTGCCGGTCTATTACGCGCGCCCCGCGCAGGGATCGAACTTCGCGACGGTCATCGTCGCGCAGGAGATCTTCGGCGTGCACGAGCACATCAAGGACGTGTGCCGCCGTCTCGCCAAGGAAGGCTATCTCGCCATCGCGCCGGACTATTACTTCCGCGCCGGCAACGCGCTGGCGGTAACCGATATCCCGACGCTGCTGCGCGACATCGTCGGCAAGGTGTCGGACAAGCAGATCATGAGCGACATCGACGACACGGTGAAGTGGGCCTCGGGCAAGATCGCCAAGGGCGACACGAAGAAGCTCGGCATCACCGGCTTCTGCTTCGGCGGGCGCGTGACGTGGCTCTACGTCGCGCACAATCCGGGCGTGAAGGCGGGCGTGGCGTGGTACGGCCCGCTCGAAGGCCAGACCAACGAAATGCGCTCGAGCTTCCCCAGCCAGATCGTCGCCAAGATCAACGCGCCGGTGCTGGGTCTCTACGGCGGAGCCGACCAGGGCATCCCGAACGAGGGTGTGGACCGCATGCGCGCGGCCCTGCGCGCGGCCGGCAAGCCGTCGGAAATCGTGTCCTATCCCGACACACCGCACGCGTTCAACGCCGACTATCGCGCGACCTATCGCGAAGGGCCGGCGAAGGACGGGTGGAAGCGTCTGGTCGTCTGGTTCTCGCGCAACCTCGCTTGACGCGAACCTTCGCGCCCACGCGGCGCGGTGCGCTTGGCCTTGCGGCCGGTGCGCTCGCTGCGTGGGCGTTTCCATTTCCGGCGCACGCGGCCGGCAGCGAGCCGCTCGCCCTCAATGCCGTGCCCGTGTCCCTCGACGAAGCGGATCGGGCGCGCGCGGCCGTCGGCCGGCTCGAATGGCGCGGCGGGCTTGTCCTCGGCTCGCCCGACCGGCGGTTCGGCGGCTGGTCGGACCTGTGGGTGGCACCCGCGGCGGACCGGTTCGTGGCGATCTCCGACAACGGGTGGACGCTCGATGCGGGTATCGTCTTCGACGGTCGCCTGCGCGGCGTCGGCCCGGCACGCCTCGGCCGGCTGACGGAACCCGACGGCACCGTCGTGCGCGGTTCGGACGGCGATGCAGAGGGGCTTGCGCGCCTGCCCGACGGCGGCTTCGCGGTCAGTTTCGAGCGGCGCCACCGGATCAATGTCTACCCGCCCGCCGAACCGCCCTTCTCCAAGGCGCCGCACGCGCTGCGCATGCCGGGCGAACTTGCGCGCGCCCCGCGCAACGGCGGCGTCGAGGCGCTTGCGCGGTTGCCCGACGGGCGCTTGCTGATGCTCGTCGAGGATCTGGTCGAGGACGGTGCGCATGTCGGCTTCGTCGGCGGGGACGGAGATTGGGCGCGATTTCTCTACCGCGCGGCGCCGGGCTTCGTGCCGGTCGGCGCCTGCCTCCTGTCCGACGGATCGACGGCGGTGCTGGAGCGCGCCTTCGCGGTCTTCGGCGGCTTCGGGACGCGCATCGTGCGCGTGGCACCGGGTGCCTGGCAGGCAGACGCGCGCGTTGAGGGCCAGGAACTGGCGCTGCTGCGCGCGCCGCTGACTGTCGACAACTACGAAGGTATTGCATGCGTCCGGCGAGGCGATGCCGATCTGCTGTTCCTCGTTTCCGACGACAATTACAGCTTTCTCCAGCGCACGCTGCTGTCGGTATTCGCGCTGCCACGGGATAAATGGCCGACATACAATCTTAAATAAGTATTTGTTTACCGTCTGCCAAATAAAGTGATCGCCTTCGATTGCGATCATTTCCGGTCCCGAGGGCCGATGGCGGTTCGACGATGAATGACGACGAGATTGCGGCCGCGCGGCCGCGTGCGACCTTCCGCTCCAGCATCCGCTTCAAGATCTTCCTCGCGATGGGCGCCATCGCGGGCGGCACGACGATCGCCGCCGCCGTCGCAGCGCTGCTGCTCGTCGGGGTCGGCGGCACGATCGGCGCGATGACGGACCGGCGCATGCCGGTGATGGCCGCGAGCCTGCGCATGGCGCAGGTCGCCGGCGACTTGGCGGCCGTCGCGCCGCTGCTCGCCACGGTCGACGAGGACAACGCGCGCAGCGCGCTGCTCGTGCGCATCGCGGGCGACCGCCAGCGCATGGATACGCTGCTCGACGAACTGGCGGCGGCCGGTGCCGGCGAAGCGGCCGAGGAACTTCGCGCGCTTGCCGCGACCGTGGTCGAGCGCATTTCCGCGATCGACACGACGGCCGAGCGGCGCGTGGCGAGCCAGAACGAGCGGCGGACGCTCGAAGGCCAGCTCCAGCAGGCGCGCGAGCGCTTCGTGTCGCTCGCCCGGCCCTTCGTGGACGCGCGCGCCGCCGAAATGACCGTACGCATCAACGGGCTGGGCCGGCTGCTGCCGGAATCGATCCCGCTCCAGGCCGCGAAGATTGCGGGCACGGACATCGCGCTCTACGCGCACGCGATGAAGATGCTGGCAAGCGTCAATCAAGCCGTCGCGATCATCAACGAGGCGGCCTTCGCCGACTCGCTCAAGGCCGTCGACGCGGTGCGCGAACGCTTCTTCGAGGCGACCAAGCCCGTCGACGAAGCGCTGAAGTTCGATGGTCTCAAGGGAACCGAAATTTCCAACGTCGCCTATGCGGTCCTCGATTTCGGCGAAGGGATGCGCAACCTCTTCGAACTGCGCGAGCAGGAAATCGAAATGTCGCTGCAGGCGGCGAAGGCGCTGGCGCAGGGGCGCGAGGCCGCCGACCGGTTCGTGACGCGCGTCGACGCACTGGCGCTGGACGCGCAGGACGCCAGCCGGACCGCGGCCGCCGAGGCGGATGCGGCGGTCGATGCCGGCGTTTGGACGGTCGCGGCGATCGCGCTTGCGAGCCTGCTTGTGGCGGCGGGGATCGCGTGGTTCTACGTGGGCCGGCGGGTGCTTTCGCGCCTCGACGCGTTCGCGGCAAGCATGCGCGCGGTCGCGGCGGGCGACCTTGCGGCGGAGATCCCGCCCGCGCGCGCCGACGAGATCGGGCTGCTGTCGGCAGCCCTCGAATCCTTCCGCGACGCGGCGCGCGACGCGCGCGAGGCCGGCCGGCGCGAGGCCGAGGCCGATGCGGCGCGCGAGGCGGAGAAGCGCGCCGCGATGGCGCGCCTTGCCGGCGAGTTCGAGACGAGCATCGGCGGCGTGGTCGGCGACATCTCCAGCGCCGCCGACGAACTGCGCGCCGCCGCCGGCTCGATGACGGCGGCGGCCGAAGAGACGCGCCGGCAGACGAACTCGGCCGCCGACGCGGTCGGCCAGTCGGCCTCGAGCGTGCAGTCGGTCGCCTCCGCGACCTCCCAGCTCTCCGCCTCGACCGAGGAGATCGCGCGGCGCGTGGGCGAGAGTGCCCGCATCGCCGAGGAAGCCGGCACCCAGGCCGAGCGGACGGATGCCTGCGTCAAGGCGCTGGAAGCCGCCGCCCAGCGCGTGGGCGACGTCGTGAGCCTCATCAACGCGATCGCCGGGCAGACGAACCTGCTGGCGCTCAACGCCACGATCGAGGCCGCGCGCGCGGGCGAGGCCGGCAAGGGCTTCGCCGTCGTCGCATCGGAGGTGAAGGCGCTGGCCACGCAGACCGCCAAGGCGACCGACGAGATCGCCCAGCAGATCGAGAGCATCCGTGCGGCGACCGGCGACACGGCCGGCGCCATCGGTGCCATCGCGCACACGATCGCGCGCATGCGCGAGATCGCCACGGCCGTATCGGCGGCGGTCGAGGAGCAGACGGCGGCCACGCGCGGCATCGGGCGCGACCTGGAGGTTGCCAGCGACGGGGCGGCGCGCGTCTCGGCGATGATCGGCGGCGTCAACGATGCGGCCGGGCGAACCGGCAGTGCGGCCGCCGGCGTGTCGCAGGCGGCCGAACGCTTCGCCAAGATGGGGGCCGCCCTGCAGACCGAATCCGAACGCTTCCTCGCAACCGTCCGGCAGGCCTGACGCCCGGCCCAAATGAAGCGGGCCCGCCGTTACCGGCGGGCCCGAAGTTCTTGTATCGGAAACAAGGAGTGTTTGTTGTCGTTATCGCATCGCGCGGTCCGCCCGCTCAGGCGGCGCGCTTTTCGAGAGCCGTCTCGACCTGTTCCTTGAGACGGCGCATGTCCTTGTCGAGCTTGCGCGTCGGCGTCTTCACGAGCCACGAGTCCAGCCCGCCGGCGTGCTCGACGGTCTTGAGACCGTTGGTCGAGATGCGAACGCGCACCGTGCGGCCGAGAACGTCCGACAGGAGCGTGGCGTCCTGCAGGTTCG
>JAYRKO010000269.1:0-4493 GCA_041905745.1 Tagaea sp.
CGGAGCCGGTGCTGAAGGAGTATTACGAGCGCACGCTGCAGATCCCGGCGCACAAGGGCCTGGCGGCCAAGGGCCTCGACTACGGCAAGAACGTCTCGCCGCAGGCGATCGCGGCGCTGAAGGCGTTCACCGAGAACTACGCCAAGGTGCCCCCGCAGGCGCACATGCTGCAGGGCTACCAGCGCAACGTCGCGATCTTCAACGCCACGGCGAACAACATCTCGCTCGCCATCACCGGCGGGCTGACGCTCGACGAGGCGTACAAGAAGGTCGACGAGGAAGTCCGTCAGGCGGTCGGCAACTGACCGCAAAGCGGACGCGCGCATGAGCGCATCCAACGATACCGGTTCCGCCTCGGCGTTCGGCGCCGACGGCGGGCCGGTCATGCGCTGGGTCGTGCTGCCCGCGCTGGCGGCCCTCGACCCCGCGATGAAGGCGATCCAGCGCCGCATCGGGATCGAGCGGCTGGCCTACGTCTTCCTGCTGCCGACGATGGTCATCTTCGGCCTGTTCAGCTTCCTGCCGGCGGCGCTGAACGTCTGGATCTCGTTCACCGGCGGCAGTTCCACGATCGTCTCGGACCGGCCGTTCGTCGGTCTTGCCAACTATTCCGCGTTGCTGGCGTGCGAATCGATCTTCGTGCCCAAGAGCTGCCCGGTCGCCGGCTTCGGCTTCTGGACGGGCATGTGGAACACGCTTTCCTTCGCGCTCGTCCAGGTTCCCGTGATGACGACCGTGGCGCTGGCCACCGCCATCGTCCTCAACCGCAAGATCCGCGCGCGCGGCTTCTGGCGCGCGTTGTTCTTCTATCCGGTCATGCTGTCGCCCGTGGTCGTCGCGGTCGTGTGGGACTGGGTGCTGAAACGCCGGGGTCTGCTCAATTCGCTGCTGACCGACGCGACGAACGCGTGGAACGGCATCCTTTCGTGGCTGCCCTTCCATGTCGACCCCGTCGCGGCCTTTCGCCCGGTCAACTGGCTGGCGGACGCGAGCACGTCGTGGCCGTTCTTCTGGGTCGTGTTCGTCTATTCGTGGTCGCATCTGGGCTTCTACATGCTGATCCTGCTGGCGGGCCTGCAGGCGATCCCCAAGGATCTCTACGAAGCCGCCGAGATGGACGGCACGCCGCCGTCGCGCGTTTTCGCGCGCATCACGCTGCCGCTGTTGATGCCCACACTGCTCGTCGTGCTCGTGCTCTCGCTCATCCGCGCCTTCCAGGTGTTCGACGAGGTCTACGTGCTGACCGGCGGCGGGCCGGGTACGGCCACGCGCATGGTCATCCAACACATCTACGAAACGGCATTCGTTTCCGACGCCAAGCTCTTCGGCATCGCGGCGGCGTCCTCGGTGCTGCTCGCCGGCATCATCCTCGTGCTGACGCTCGTGCAGCTGGCGCTGTCGCGCCGGCAGGCGGGAGGCTGAGATGGGAAGCGTCCTGCGGTTCCTGACGCGCACGCGCGAACCGGGCCGGCTCGGCTGGACCGACATCCTCGCCTACGCCTATCTCGTGCTGGGCGTCGTTCTGATCCTGGCACCCGTGCTGTGGCTGTTCGTTTCGTCCTTCAAGACGCAGCGCGCGCTCATCGAAAGCGATCCGCGCTTCCTGCCCTACGAGCAGGTCCTCGTGACGCTGCCCGGTTCGACGCGCCCCGTGGGGCTGCTGGAATGGACGAAGCCCGACGGCACGAAACGCATCGTCGCGCAGATCCGGCCGTCGGGAACCGACCTGCTGGTCGTCGACCCCGAAAAGCCCGACGACATGTTCGCCGTGCCGCGGCGCGAGACGAAGGCGTACGAGCGCGTGCGCCCGCGCGTGGAGAACTACACCGAACCCACGATCCAGGGCGGGGCGACGGGCACGTTCCAGTTTTCCCGCTACTTCGCGAACTCGGCGTTCGTCACGATCATCGCCACGCTCATCACGCTCGCGATCAGTTCGATGGCGGCCTTCGCGCTGTCGAAATACCGCTTCCGCGGCCGCGACGCGTTCATGTTCCTCATCGTGGCGACGCTGCTGATGCCGGCGACCGTCATCCTCGTGCCGCTGTTCGTCGTGGTGAAGAATTTCGGCATGCTCGATACGCTGTGGGGCGTCATCATCCCGGGTGCGGCGACGCCCACGGGCGTGTTCCTGCTGCGCCAGTACATGCTGACGATCCCCGACGAGCTGATCGAGGCCGCGCGCATGGATTCGGCGTCGGAATGGAAGATCTACTACCGGATCGTGCTGCCGCTGGCGCTGCCGGCACTCGCCGTGCTCGCGATCCTGTCGATCATCTGGCGCTGGAACGACTTCCTGTGGCCGCTCGTCGTGCTGACGCGCTCGGAGACGTTCACGCTCCAGCTCGGCCTGTCGTCCTTCAAGGGCGAGATGAACGACGCGACCCACTACCTGCTGGCGATGACGGTGCTCACGCTGCTGCCCGTGACGTTCGTCTTCGCCTTCCTGCAGAAATACATCACCACCGGCATCGCGAACACGGGCATGAAATAACCATGGCGACGCTCGATCTTCTCGGCGTGCGGAAATCGTTCGGCGCGACCGACGTCATCCACGGGGTCGATCTTTCGATCGGCCACGGCGAGTTCTGCGTTTTCGTCGGCCCGTCGGGCTGCGGGAAATCGACGCTGCTGCGCATGATCGCGGGCCTCGAATCGGTGTCGGACGGCGAGGTGCGCATCGACGGCGCGCGCGTCAACGAACTGGGTGCGGCCGAACGCGGACTCGCGATGGTGTTCCAGTCCTACGCGCTCTACCCGCACATGAGCGTGCGCCAGAACCTGTCCTTCGGGCTCGAGAACATCCGCGTCGCCAGGGCCGAGATCGACCGGCGCGTGGCGGAAGCCGCGCGCATGCTGCGCCTCGAACCCTATCTCGACCGGCGGCCGGGCGCGCTTTCCGGCGGCCAGCGCCAGCGCGTGGCGATCGGCCGCGCGGTCGTGCGCGAGCCCAAAATCTTCCTGTTCGACGAACCGCTGTCGAACCTCGACGCCGAACTGCGCGTGCGTATGCGCGCCGAACTGGGCGCGCTGCACGACCGGCTCGGCAATACGATGATCTACGTGACGCATGACCAGGTCGAGGCGATGACGCTCGCCGACCGCATCGCTGTGCTGCGTGACGGGCGGTGCGAGCAGTTCGACCGGCCGCTCGAACTCTACAACGCGCCCGCCAACATGTTCGTCGCCGGCTTCATCGGCAGCCCGCGCATGAACTTCATGCCCGCGAAGGTCGCCCGGCGCGACGGTGCCGTCGCGGTCGTCGCGCTGGCGGCCGGCGGCAGCGTGCGCATCGACGGCGTGACGGGAACGGCCGCCGAGGGGGCCGACGTCACGCTCGGCGTGCGGCCCGAGCACATGGTTCTGGTCGCGGCGGGTGCGGGTGAAATCGACCTGCGCGTGAACCTGACCGAGCAGCTCGGCGGCGAATCCTATATCTACGGCACGATCGGCGAGGGGCACGAAGTGACCGCCCGACTGCCGGGCCAGACGCGCGTGCGCGGCGGCGAGACCGTCGGGCTGGCGCTGTCGAAATCCGTTGCAACCTATCTCTTCGACAAGGACGGCCGCGCGCTGAAGCGCGGGGCGGCGAACGCACAATGATCGAGTTCATGAAGGTAGGCCCGGCGAAGCTCGCCGGGCATGCGGTCACGTTCGCGCTGGAAGACGGGCATACGCTGCGCGTGGCGATCCTGTCGGGCGACCTGGCGCGCGTCAGCCTCGTGCCCGCATCCGGTCATCCGGTCGACCGCACGTGGATGGTGGCGCCCGAAGGCGACGTGCCGCACGACGGCCGTTCGCGCGCGGGCGACGCCGGCTTCGCGTGTCCCGCGGCGACGCTGTCGGCGGAAGACGGCGCGCAAGTGCTGACGGCGGGCGACATCCGCGTGCGCGTGTTGGCCGAGCCGCTGCGCCTCGTCTTCGAGCGGCGCGGCAAGGACGGGAAGTTCCAGGCCGTGCTGTCCGACCGCGAAAGTGCGGCCTATGTGCGCGCGGACGAAGGCCGCAAGATCCGCCACTACCAGACGCGCGACATCGAGGAACGCTATTACGGCCTCGGCGACAAGACCGGTCCGCTCGACCGCGCCGGGCGGCGCTTCCGCTGCCTGCAGCTTGACGCGCTGGGCTACGACGCCGAGATCGGCGATCCGCTCTACAAGCACGTACCCTTCTTCGTCGTGCGCAATCCCGACGCCAGCGTGGCCGGCCTGTTCTACGACACGCTGGCCCCCGTGACGGTCGATCTGGGCTGCGAACGATCGAATTATCACGGCATTTACCGCCACGTCGAAGTCGAGCAGCCAGCCCTCGATTTTTACGTGCTGTTCGGCGGCCGCATCGCCGACATCGTGGAAGGTTTCGCGAGGCTGACGGGGCTGCCCTGCCTGCCGCCGCGCTGGAGCTTCGGCTTCGCCTTCACGACGATGCATCACGCCGACCACCCGAACGCGCAGGCGGTCATCTCGGGCTTCGCCGACCGCTGCCGGGCCGAA
>JAYRKO010000270.1:0-4479 GCA_041905745.1 Tagaea sp.
AGGCGCTCTGCTCGGTCCGCCGTTTCTGGCGCGGTCAGGACGACGAGCGTGGTCTGCTCGTCCATGCGCACGGGCGTTGGGTCTTTTCCTACGCCAAGGGCGACGCCGACGACGAGCCGATCTTCAAGTTCGACCGCCATTCCTTTGTGCCCGGCGAATACGTGACGATCACCGAGCACGACGGTCAGGCGCGTCCCTTCAAGGTCGTTTCGGTCCGCTAGCCTGCCGCGGGGGGCAGCGGCTAGACTGCACCCCGACATGGATCGACCCAAGACACTCGTCCTGACGGGCGCTTCGCGCGGCATCGGCCATGCGACGGTCAAGCGCTTCGCCGCGCATGGCTGGCGGCTCTTCACCTGCTCGCGCGAGGACATTCCGAAGGACTGTCGGGTCGACCCGAACTGGGCCCATCACGTGCCGTGCGACCTGTCGGTTCCCGCCGATCGCGCGCGTTTCGTGGCCGAGATCAACGAACGGCTGGGCGACGGGCCGCTCGACGCACTCGTGAACAATGCCGGCATCAGCCCGAAGACGCCCTACAAGGAGCGGCTCGGCGTCCTGCACGGCGAGATCGAGGGCTGGCACCGCGTCTTCGAACTCAACTTCTTTGCGCCGCTGGAACTGGCACGCGGCTTCGCGGGCGCGCTTGCCCGTGCGCGAGGGGCCGTCGTCAACATCACGTCGATCGCCGGCCATCGCGCGCACCCCTTCGCGGGATCGGCCTATTCGACCTCGAAGGCGGCGCTTTCGGGCCTGACGCGCGAAATGGCGGTCGAGTTCGCGCCGTTGGGCGTGCGGGTCAACGCGGTCGCACCGGGCGAGATCGTGACGGAGATGATTTCGCCCGATTACGAGCCGCTGATCACCCGCATTCCGATGCAGCGCATGGGGACCGCCGCCGAGGTGGCCTCGGTCGTCCACCGGCTGTGCGATTCGGATTTCGGCTACGTCACCGGCAGCGAGATTTTCGTGACCGGCGGGCAGGAGCTGGTCTAGTCAGTCGCGCGAAGCGCTTCGAGCCGTGCACGGTACCAGTCCCGCCACCGCTCGGCTTCTGCGATGTCGTTTGCAAGCCAGTCGCCGAGCAGGCCTTCGTAGCCGCGGCGCGCCAGATCGGCGAGGCGGGCGATCTCGGTTTCGGCCATTTCGACGAGCTGCTCGAGCTGCGCGGCGCGGTCCTCGGCCGGCAGCAGGTCGAGGAAGCGCAGCTTCAGCGCCACGACCATCTTCGAAAGATCGGTCATCGGCGCACGGACGGGACTGCGCAGGAGATCGACGAGGGCTTCGCGGCCTTTGGCGGTCAACGCCAGAACGGTGTCGGCGGTCAGACTCTGGCCGGGCCCCGCGCGGCGGCCGACCGGCTCGATGAGGCCTTCGTAACGCAGCTGTTCGATCGACAGGCCCAGCACGTCGAGCGACGGGCCCATCAGGCGCGAAACGAAGCCGCGCACGGAGGCGGACAGCACGCCGAGGCTTGTCTCGGCGCGCGCGAGTTCGCCCAGCGCGGTAAGCCGGACGGCTTCGGCCGGGATCAGCGAGTGGTCGCGGAAGCGCGGCACCGGGCGCACCTCAGGCATAGTCCTTGAGGCGGTCGAGCGGGAAGCGCGAAACCTCGCCCATCAGTTCGGCGAGCTTGCGCGCGGCGTGTTCGACGACCTTGCGGCCGCGTTCGGCGTCGGAATCCGTCGCGTTGCCGACCGCACCGGACGGATGGATGTCCTGCGTCTGCCAGGCGAGCGCGCTGTTGCCGGTATAGGCGAGGAGCTTGAATTCTTTCGCCAGTTCCAGCTGGCCGGGCTTGAAATCGGCGATGCGTTTGCGCCGGACCCGGTCGGGCGCCAGATGCAACATCATCGAGGTTTCCACGCCGCCCGCATGGATGCCGAGCTTCGCCTCCTGCGCGTCCCACAGACCCTCGGGCAGGCCGTAGGCCCACCAAGACGCCGCGACGGCCGCCATCTTGAGCCGCACGCGCAGGTCGCGCGCGACGATATCCATGATCTGCGGCTGGCCGCCGTGGCTGTTGAACATCACGAACTTGCGGATGCCGGCACGGTGGACGCACTCGCCGATCTCGGTCCACATGCGGATGAGCGTCTCGGCCGAGAAGGAGAGGGTGCCCGGAAAGGCGAGGTGTTCGTTCGACTTGCCGACGTCGGTCTGGGGCAGGATCAGGACCGGCAGATCGTCGGGAAAATGCGCGGTCGCGGCCGCGACGATGCCGCGCGCGAGCGTCGCGTCGACCGAAACCGGCAGGTGGGGACCATGCTGTTCGACCGCCGCGACGGGCAGCAGCGCGACCGTGCGCGCGGGATCGAGTCCGCGGAAATCCTCGGTCGTCATGTCGAGCCACCAGCGCCAAGCCTTGCCCATCGTCCCGCCGCTCCAATCGTGTATCGTCCGGTTATATAGTCGACCCGTTCTCCCATTGCCACAAGGCGCCCGGTCAACCCCCATGAAACGCCATCAGCCGCCCGAACTCGCCGCCCCGCTCGCGCGCTACGTCCATGCGGTCGAAATCGGCACGCCCGGCCGCATGCTCTTCGCCTCCGGCCAGCTTGCGCTCGCCCGGGACGGCAGCGTGCCAGTCGGCATCGACGCGCAATGCGACCTGATTTTCGCCAATCTCGACGCGATCCTGCGCTCGGCGGGAATGGACCGCTCGAACGTCGTGCGGGTCAATGCCTTCGTCATCGACCGCGACGATCTCAAGCCGTACATGGCCGCGCGTGACCGCTGGTTCGCGGGCCACGAGCCGCCGGCCTCGACACTGGTGCTGGCGGCCGGATTCACCCGGCCGGAATTCAAGGTGGAGATCGAAATCGTCGCCGCGAGCGAGAAAGCGGGCTAGAGCCCGCCCTGAACGTTCGCCTGGCTGGAAAGCGAGGCGTCCATGCGCTTCAGCATTTCCTCGACCTGCTCGAACTGCAGGCGGTTCTTGATCGCCGACTGCATGTAGCGCTCGTAGATGTTGACCGTGTGCAGCACGGCCATCGAGCAGTAGCCAAGGATCCAGTAGCGGCGATAGACGCCGGCAAGGAAGTTGCGGAACGGCTTGGGATCGCCGCCGTTGAGGAACTTGCCGTGGCAGTCGGTGTATTCGCCGAAAATGCCGTTCACGTTGGCGATCAGGTTGCGCAGCTTGCGCACCACCGACTGCCGGAACATGTCCTGCTGTTCCTTGAAATGCTTGTACTCGCGGATGTCGAGCGGCGTCGCGTCCGGGCCGTTGAGCCAGCGCAGGACGCTAGCGACCGATTGCAGGTTCTTGTTGAACGTGTGTTCGTAGAAGGTGACGCCCTTCCAGCCCTCGAAGATCGTCTGCGCCTGGTCGCCGGAGATGCCGAAGGCGGACACGAACAGTTTGGCTTCCGGCATCGTGGGGTCCCACAGGGCCTGCAGGAAGCGCTGGGAACGTTCGTTGACGTCGGCGGCGCTCTTGAGGCCGAGTGCGCGCGCCACGATCGGGTTCACCTTTTCGGCGATCAGCGACTTGATGCCGTTTTCCTCGTCCTCCGAGATCGCGAAATAGGCCGGATGGATTTCGGAAAGGTGCTTTTGCAGCGCGCTCTTCAGCAGGAACGGATCGAGCGACGGGATCGAGTCGATCGTGCGCAGAATCTCGACATCGCGTTCGAACGAGGCATTCCCCTCCTCGAAATCGACGCCGACATGGTGCTTGAGCAGCTTCACGAAGTCGCGCTGGCGCAGATAGATCGCGTAGCCGCCCGCCGGAATCTCGTCGGCGTCGTGGGGAACGTAGATCGCCGTTTCGATGGGGCGATCCGCCTTGGGGGCCTCCGTCTGCGCCGGGGTCGGGGCTGCGGCGGGCTTGGCTGGCGCCCCCTTGCCCGGGGGCGGCGGGGGCGGTGCGTCGGCGATCTGCTGCTCGAAATTCGGATATTTGAAGATGATCGTCTTGTTCAGGCTCGGCTGCCGGAACATGTGGCGGTCGGGTGCTTGCGCGGAAACCCGGATGAGGTTGAGCGCCACCGACGACCCGCCGTGCACGATCTGGTCGAGGATCGGGGAAAGGGATTTCTTCTTTTTCTTCGGGTCGTTCAAAAGGGACCAATCCGGGGACAAAAATTGTGCGGGCCCCAACCTATTGGACAGGGTAAATTTGTGCAATGGCGAGATTTTCGGGGCGTCGCGGCCGAACGAATGCCTTGTCGATTCCTGCAATCTGGTTACGTCGCCGCGACGGACGCGACCGCGATCCCGGCGACCATCAAGGCCGCGGCGATCGACCACACAAGGATCAGTTCTCCGAATTCGTCCATGATTCGCTTTCTGCACCGGTTTGGTACCGGCGTTCAGTGACGCCCGTCACAGCCCGCCGTTCACGACGAATGCGCGACCGGGCCGATTTCGGGTATTTTTGCGTCGAACCGCGCGTCGTCGCCCCGAGTCCCTTGAGCGTTCCGGAAGCCTGCCGTTGCCCGTCTCGTCCGTCCTGCCCTCGCTGCTCACGCTCAA
>JAYRKO010000271.1:0-4478 GCA_041905745.1 Tagaea sp.
ACCTGTTCGGCGTATTTCAGTTTCGTCTGGAAACCGACCATGTTGTAGAGCGTGCCCAGCGCGTTGTCCTGGCGCAGCTGGACGACCGCCCACGGCCGCCGCCCGGTGGCGGGATCGGTCAGGCCGATGGGCTTCATCGGGCCGAAGCGCAGCGTCTCGCGCCCGCGCTCGGCCATCACCTCGACCGGCAGGCAGCCCTCGAAATAGGGCGTGTCCTTCTCCCACTCGCGGAACTCGGTCTTCTCGCCGGCGAGCAGCGCGTCGACGAACGCTTCGTACTGTTCACGATCCATCGGGCAGTTGACGTAGTCCGCGCCGTCGCCCTTGTCCCAGCGCGACTGGAACCACGCGCGCGAAAGATCGATGCTGTCCTTGTGGACGATGGGCGCGATCGCGTCGAAGAAGGCGAGCGACTGCTCGCCTGTCAGCTCGCGCACCGCCGCCGCGAGCGGGGCGGAGGTGAGGGGGCCCGTGGCGACGATGACGCTGTCCCAGTCGGCCGGCGGCAGGCCCGCGATCTCCTCGCGCACGACCGTGACGAGCGGGTCGGCGGCGAGTGCGGCGGTCACCGCGTCGGCGAACCCCTCGCGGTCGACGGCAAGGGCCGCACCCGCCGGAACCCGGTGACGGTCGGCGCAGGCCATGACGAGCGAGCCGGCCGCGCGCAGTTCGGCGTGCAGGAGGCCCACGGCGTTGGCCTCCCATTCGTCCGAGCGGAAGGAATTGGAGCAGACCAGTTCGGCGAAACGGTCGGTCTTGTGCGCCTCGGTCGGCTTCACGCCGCGCATTTCGTGCAGCACCACGGGCACGCCCGCGCGCGCCAGCGTCCACGCCGCGTCCGAGCCCGCCAGCCCGCCCCCGATCACATGCACCGGCTTCGTTCGATCCATCGCCCTCGACCTGCTATTCTCCGGGGCATTCCTAGCGATTCTGGCGCCCTACTTCAAACCGAGACGAGGACCGTCCCCAGCCATGCTCAAGGCCTTCAATCCCAAGACCATCGCCCCGCCGCAGGGCAAGTACCAGCAGGCCATCGAGGTGCCCGCCGCGGCGCGCACGCTCTACATCTCCGGCCAGGTCGGCGTGCTGCCCGACGGCAAGATCGCGCAGGGGTTCGATGCGCAGGCCGACGCGGTGTGGACGAATCTGAAGGCGATCCTCGCCGACGCCGGCATGACATTCGACGACCTCGTGAAGGTGACGATCATCCTCGTCGACAAGGCGCACATCGCGCCCTCGCGCGACGCGCGCGAGCGCAATCTCGGCACGCATCGCCGCCCGGCCTCGACGCTGCTGGTGATCCCGGCGCTGGCGAGCCCGGACTACCTGATCGAGATCGAGGCGGTCGCGGCGAAGGCATGATCGCGACGCGGGCAGCCCGTCTGGTCCTTGCGGCCGCCGCCTTCGGGCTGGCGGCCGCACAGGCACCCGCCCCGCCGGCGGAGGGCCCGCCGCCCGCGCGCATGCCCTCGCTCGCACCTGCGCCGGCGCCCCAGCCGGTCGATTTCCTGCAAGGCAAGGCAGCGTTCGAGAAGGGCGATTACAACGGCGCCTATCTGCTGCTGCTGCCCTACGCGCATCGCGGCAACCCGGAAGCGCAGTATCTGGTGGGCCGCATGTCCGACGAGGGCGGCATCGGCATCGCGCTCGACCCGCGCGAGGCCGTGCGCTGGTATCGCATGGCGGCGGCCAAGGACTATCCGCAGGCGCTCTACGCGCTCGCCAAGGGGAGTGCGACGGGCCGCGGCATGGCGAAGGCCGATCCCGCGCAGGCGCTGGAATTCCTGATGCGCGCCGCGAACGTCGATTTCACGCCCGCGATCCTCGACGTCGCCGCCCTCTACGACGACGGACGCGGCGTCGAGCAGGACCGCGCCAAGGCGTTCGATTGGTACGAACGCGCCGCCAAGCTCGGCAACACCGAAGCGCGCTTCGTGCTGGGCGAACGCCTCTACACCGGCGACGGCGTCGACATGGACCGCGACACCGCGCGCCAGTGGTACGACCTGGCGGCCGGGCGCGGGCACCCCGGCGCGATGTTCCGCCTCGCGCAGATGGGCGTGGCCAAGGCCAACAACATGAACATCGAGTACCGGGTCGACGCCTACGCGTGGACGACGCTGGCCCAGCAGCGCGGCGGCCCGACGGTGCGCAAGGAAGCGACCGAACTTCGCAACCAGCTGGGGCTGGCGATGATCCAGGTCGACATCGACCGCGCGATGGCGAAGGTGCGCGCGTGGAAGCCGCAACCGCCGCTGCGCGGCGAGCCGGTCGATCCGGAGGACCCGTACAACGCCCCCGACCGCCCGAAGCCGCGGTGAGCGAATTGGGTTACGTAACCAGTTTAAGTCTTTGGAATCGCTCGCTTGTAACTTGAATCCGCGTTTTCGTGTCGTTCGTATGCTGTTTCGACCGTTGTCCGCGCTGGATCAAGGCGTTGAATTGCGCAACCGAGGGGTGACGGTTGCTCAATTCCAAAATCTTCACCTATCAAAGAGCGCACGCCGGGAATATTTCCGTCGTTAAAAGGAATATAGTCTATTTGCGCTGTAAAGACAATTCAAAGTCGTGGATGCCCGGGTCAAGCCCGGGCATGACGGCCATCGACAAGCGTCACGCGCGAAGCGCGTCCGCCTAAGCCCGCTTCTTCGTCGTGCTGCCCTTGGCGAGGTAGGGGGCGAGATAGCGTGCGGTGTAGCTTTCCTTCACCTTCGCGACGTCCTCGGGCGTGCCGGCGGCCACCACGCGGCCGCCCTTGCCGCCGCCTTCGGGGCCGAGATCGACGATCCAGTCGGCGGTCTTGATGACTTCCAGATTGTGCTCGATGACGACGACCGTGTTGCCCTGGTCGACGAGCGCGTGCAGCACTTCCATCAGCTTGCGCACGTCCTCGAAATGCAGGCCGGTCGTCGGCTCGTCGAGGATATAGAGCGTCTTGCCGGTCGAGCGGCGCGACAGTTCCTTGGCGAGCTTCACGCGCTGCGCTTCGCCGCCCGACAGCGTCGTCGCCTGCTGGCCGATATGGATGTAGCCGAGGCCCACGCGCACGAGCGTGTCCATCTTCTCGCGGATCATCGGCACGGCCTTGAAGAACTCGGCCCCTTCCTCGACCGTCATCTCCAGCACGTCGGCGATGGACTTGTCGCGGTACTTCACCTCCAGCGTTTCGCGGTTGTACCGCTTGCCGTGGCAGGCATCGCACGTGACGTAGACGTCGGGCAGGAAGTGCATCTCGATCTTGATGACGCCGTCGCCCTGGCACGCCTCGCAGCGCCCGCCCTTGACGTTGAAGGAAAAGCGCCCCGGCCCGTAGGCGCGGGCCTTCGCCTCCGGCAACCCGGCGAACCAGTCGCGGATCGGCGTGAAGGCGCCCGTATACGTCGCCGGGTTCGAGCGCGGCGTGCGCCCGATGGGCGACTGGTCGATGTCGATGACCTTGTCGAGATTGTCGATGCCCTCGATCGCGGCGTGTTCGGCCGGGATCTCGCGCGCACCCATCAGGCGGCGGGCGAGCGCCTTGTAGAGCGTCTCGATCACCAGCGTCGACTTGCCGCCGCCCGAAACGCCGGTGACGCACACGAACGTGCCCAGCGGCAGCTCGACGTCGATGGCCTTCAGGTTGTTGCCCTTGGCGCCCTTGATCTTCAGCTTCTGGCCCTTGTGGCCGGCGCGGCGCTGCTTGGGGACCGGCACCTGCCGGAAACCGGACAGATACTGGCCGGTGAGGGAGGCGGGATTGCGCACGATGTCGTCGGGCGTGCCTTGCGCGACGATCTTGCCGCCGTGCACACCCGCACCGGGGCCCATATCGACGACCCAGTCGGCGGTGCGGATCGCATCCTCGTCGTGTTCCACGACGATGACGGTGTTGCCGAGATCGCGCAGGCGCTTGAGCGTTTCCAGCAGCCGGTCGTTGTCGCGCTGATGCAGGCCGATGGACGGTTCGTCCAGCACGTAGAGCACGCCCGTCAGGCCCGAACCGATCTGCGAGGCAAGCCGGATGCGCTGGCTTTCGCCGCCCGACAGCGTGCCGGACGCGCGCGACAGCGTCAGATATTCGAGACCCACATTCACGAGGAAGCCGAGGCGCGCGTTGATCTCCTTGAGGATGCGCGCGGCGATCTCGTTCTGCTTGGACGTGAGCTTCGATTTGAGGCCGGAGAACCATTCCGCCGCCTCGTCGATGGCAAGCGTCGTCACCTCGGAGATATGTCGGCCGCCGATCTTCACGGCGAGCGCTTCGGGCTTCAGGCGGTGGCCCTCGCACGCCTCGCACGGGCGCGCGGACTGGTAGCGCGACAGTTCCTCACGCGTCCACGCGCTGTCGGTCTCGCGGAAGCGGCGTTCGAGGTTGGGCAGCACGCCTTCGAAGGGCTTGTTGGTCTTGTAGTCGCGCAAGCCGTCCGAGTACGTCATCGTCACCGGCTCGTCGCCCGAGCCGTTGAGGATTGCGTCCTGCACCTTCTTCGGCAGCTGGC
>JAYRKO010000272.1:0-4470 GCA_041905745.1 Tagaea sp.
CAAGCGCCAGGACGTGCACGTCGCCGCCGCCGACCTCGTGCAGGTGCCGGCCGGCACGATGACCGAAGCGGGCCTGCGGCAGAACTGCGCGGTGGGCATCGGCTACATCGAGGCGTGGCTGCGGGGCTTGGGCTGCGTGCCGCTCTACAACCTGATGGAAGACGCCGCGACCGCCGAGATCAGCCGCGCGCAGGTCTGGCAGCAGCTGCGCCATGGCGCGGCACTGGAAGACGGGCGCGTTGTCGACAAGGCGATGGTGCGCAAGGTCGTCGACGAAGAGATCGAGAAGATCAAGAAGCAGGTCGGCGCCGAACGCTTCGGCAAGGGCCGCTACAAGGAAGCCGCCAAGATGTTTCTCGACATGTGCGAGGCCGAACGCTTCCCCGAGTTCCTGACGCTGCCGGCCTACGACTGGATCGTCGCGAACGAGTCGAAGATCGGCTGAGAATTCAGCGCGGCGTCGCCGCCGCGCCGAGGATGCGCCCGTCCTCGCCTTGCACGAGGACGGCGTATTCCAGTCCGTCGCGCGCGGGCACGCGCCAAGTGGCCGGCGCTTCGCCGGCCGGCCCGAGCCGTTCGACCGAACGCACGATGTTCGCATTCGCAAGCGTGCGGCCGCCGTTCTCGCCTGCGGCCACCTTCGTGACCGCCTCGCGCACATAGGCGACAAGGCTGACATTGCCCCGCTGATCCGCCGCCATCCCGGCGACACGCACGACGATCTCGTCGTTCTCGCGCGCCAAGCCGGTCTCGACGTGCGGCGATTTGCGTGCGGCCTCGATCGCGCGCGCAACTGCGCGGCGGTCCGAGCCGATCGCGTCGAAGCGGCCGTCGACGACCGCCTGCGGCGTGTACACGGTGCGCAACGACAGGAATCGCGCATAGGCGCGCTGGCGCGCCGCCGCGGCCGGCGAAGAATACGGATCCTTCCAGCCGAGCCGGTCCCAGTAGTCGACATGGAAGGCAAGCGCGAGGACATCCGGACGGCCGGCGAGTTCTTTCAGAAACGCGTCGGCGGGCGGACAGGACGAGCAGCCCTGCGAGGTGAAAAGCTCGACCACGACGGGGCCTTCGGCGGCCGCGGGGCTCCCACCGAAGATCGCGGCTCCGGCGAGGAGCCCGGCTAGAAGGGTTCGCATGCCTGCCGGTTCGTGCCGGCGGTCGCCGGCGTTACGGCCCGTGCGGGTTGAATGTCGCCCGGATTGCGGCAACACTCGGCCTCGCCATGCAGAATTCCGTTCCCGCCCGCCTCAACCGCACCGAGCTGGCCGTCCCGGCCACGCGGCCCGAGCTGTTCGCAAAGGCCGCGCGCTCGGCGGCCGACGTCGTGTTCATCGATCTGGAGGATGCGGTCGCACCCCCGGACAAGGCCAAGGCGCGCAAGAGCGCGGTCGAGGCGCTGAACGACATCGACTGGGAGGCGGTCGGCAAGTCCGTCTCCGTGCGCGTCAACGGCTTCGACAGCGAGTGGCTCTACCGCGATCTCGTCGATCTCGTCGAGAAGGCGGGCGAGCGGCTGCACATGATCATGCTGCCGAAGGTCACGCGACCCGAGGAAGTGGTCGCCGTCGATCTCTGGCTTTCGCAGATCGAGCGCGCGAAGAAGATCGAGCGGCGCATCGGGCTCGAGCTTCTCGTCGAATCCGCGCAAGGCATCGCGCATGCCGAGGCGATCGCGGCGGCAAGCCCGCGCACCGAATCGCTCGTCTTCGGCGTGGGCGATTTCGCCGCGTCGACCGGCATGCGCACGACGAACATCGGCGGCCTCTCACCCCAGTATTCGGTCGAGGGGCGCATGGGCGACATCTGGCACTATGCGCTGGCCCGCCTCGTCGTCGCCGCGCGCGCGGCCGGCAAGCGGCCCATCGACGGGCCATACGCGGACTTCAACGATCCCATCGGCATGAAGGAATCGGCCGCGCGCGCCGCGGCGCTGGGCTGCGAGGGCAAGATGGTCATCCATCCCTCGCAGATCGCCGACGTGAACGAGATCTTCACGCCCGACCCGCGCGAGGTCGAGCGTGCGCAGGCGATCCTGCTGGCGATGGAAGAGGCCGCCCAGCGCGGCCAGGGGGCCGCCGCGTTCGAGGGCCGGCTCATCGACATCGCCTCGATCCGGCAGGCCGAGGCGCTGGTCGCCAAGGCCGGACGGATCCGCGGCGGGCTCTAGGCCGGCGTGCAAAAATCGGGCGTGACCGGGCCCGCGAGCATGCTATAGACCCCCGCCATGGCGCATTATCTCGACTTCGAAAAGCCGATCGCCGAACTCGAAGGCAAGATCGAGGAACTCAAACGCCTGACGGGCGACGGGTCCCTCAACATCGTCGACGAGGTCTCGAAGCTGCAGACGAAGGTCGACCGGCAGATCCGCGCGGTCTACGGCCGCCTGTCGGCATGGCAGAAGGTGCAGGTCGCCCGCCATCCCGAGCGCCCGCACACGAGCGACTACATCGCCGGCCTAGTCGAGGAATTCACGCCGCTCGCCGGCGACCGCCTGTTCGCCGACGACAAGGCCATCGTGGGCGGCATCGGCCGGCTGCGCGGCCAGTCGGTCGTGATCATGGGCCACGAGCGCGGCTCGGACACCGAATCGCGCCTGCGCCACAATTTCGGCATGGCGCGCCCCGAGGGCTACCGCAAGGCGCAGCGCCTGTTCCAGCTGGCCGACCGCTTCAAGCTGCCCGTCGTGGCGCTGGTCGACACGGCCGGCGCCTATCCGGGCGTGGACGCCGAGGCGCGCGGCCAGGCCGAAGCCATCGCCAAGACGATCGAGGTGAGCCTGCGCGTGCGCGTGCCGTTCGTGGCCGCCGTGCTGGGCGAAGGCGGATCGGGCGGCGCCATTGCGATCGCCACCGCCAACAAGGTGCTGATGCTCGAACACGCGGTCTATTCGGTGATCTCGCCGGAAGGCTGCGCGTCGATCCTGTGGCGCTCGGCCGAGCACGCGCAGACGGCCGCCGAGGCGCTGAAGCTGACGGCGCAGGACCTGTTCAAGCTCGGCGTCATCGACGGAATCGTGCCCGAGCCGCTGGGCGGTGCCCATCGCGGGCGCGCCGAAACGATCGAGGCGCTGGGCGACGCGATTTCCAAGTCGCTCGCCGAACTGCGCGGGCAGGACGGCGGCGTGCTGCGCGCGCGCCGGCGCGAAAAGTTCCTCGACATGGGCCGCAAGGGGCTCTGAACGTGGGCGCCGAAGCTTCGGCGCTCGCCGCTTCGATCCGCGCCGGCGACCGGCGCGCGCTCGCCCGCGCGATCACGATCGTCGAATCGACGCTGCCCGAACACAGGAAGCAGGCCGACGCGCTGATCGGCGAACTGCGCGGCGCAACCGGGCATGCGGTGCGCGTGGGCATCTCCGGTCCGCCGGGTGCGGGCAAATCGACCTTCATCGAGGCGTTCGGCCTGCATCTGGTTTCGCTGGGCCGGCGGCCGGCCGTGCTTGCGGTCGATCCGTCCTCGCCCGTCTCGGGCGGCTCGATCCTGGGTGACAAGACGCGCATGGAACTGCTGGCGCGCGACGCGCGCGCCTTCATCCGCCCCTCGCCCTCCGGCGGCACGCTGGGCGGTGTCGCACGCCGCACGCGCGAAGCTTCGTTCGTGTGCGAGGCGGCCGGCTTCGACACGATCCTCATCGAGACGGTCGGCGTGGGCCAGTCGGAGACGGCAGTCGCCGAGATGGTCGATCTCTTCATGCTACTGCTGCCGCCCGCGGGCGGCGACGAACTGCAGGGCATCAAGAAGGGCATCGTGGAACTGGCCGACCTCGTCGCGATCAACAAGGCCGACGGCGATCTTGCCGCCGCCGCGGGGCGCACGGCGTCGGACTATATGGCCGCCCTCCACATGCTGCGCCCGTCCAAGGCCGTCTGGCACCCGCCCGTGCTGCAGATCTCGGCGCTCGAAAAGCGGGGCATCGACCGGGTCTGGCAGGCCATCGAGGACCACCGCAAGGCGCTGGGGCCGGCGGGAATCGCCGCCCGGCGGGCATCCCAGGCCAAGGCCACGCTGTGGCGGGAAATCGCCGATCTGGTACGCGAAACGCTGGCCGCCGAGCCGCGGCTGGAAGCCCTCGTCCGCGCCCTGGAAACCGAGGTTTCACAAGGACTTACCAGCCCATACGCCGCCGCCGGGCGGGTCGTGGCGGCGCTGCGCGATACCGGCGGTTGACGGCCGGGGCCGAAGCCCGTAAAACGCCCCCTCTTTCGGTTTCCGGCCCCCGCCTGACGGGGGCCTTACGCACGGGGAATTGACGATGGCGCGCCGCTGCATGGTTACGGGCAAGGGTCCGATGATCGGCAACAACGTTTCGCACGCGAACAACAAGACGAAGCGCCGCTTCCTGCCGAACCTGCAGGACGCCACGCTCCTGTCGGACGTTCTCGGCCGCACGGTGCGCGTTCGCATCTCGACCAACGGTCTCAAGACCGTCGAGCACGCCGGCGGGCTGGACTCGTGGCTCGTGAAGACGCC
>JAYRKO010000273.1:0-4454 GCA_041905745.1 Tagaea sp.
CAGGCCGTCGCGATGGGCCTCATCACCGCGTTCGTGGGATGGGCCAGCTCGTTCACGGTCGTGCTGCAGGGCCTGCTGGGCGTGGGCGCCAGCCACGAACAGGCGGCATCGGGCCTGTTCGCCGCCTCGCTCGCGATGGGGCTGGCAGGCGTCGTCACGAGCCTGCGCTATCGCCAGCCCATCTCGGTCGCGTGGTCGACGCCGGGGGCCGCCCTTCTCGCCACCAGCGGCGTCGTGGAAGGCGGCTTCGCCGGTGCGGTCGGCGCGTTCATGTTGTGCGGCGCGCTGATCGTCGCGGCCGGCTATTGGGAGCGTCTCGGGCGCTGGGTAGCGGCGATCCCCGCCTCACTCGCCAACGCGATGCTTGCGGGCGTGCTGCTGGGCCTTTGTCTCGCACCGGTGAAGGCCGTGGCGCAACTGCCGCTGCAGGGCCTTGCGATCGTCGTCACGTGGGCCGTCGTCGCGCGCCTGAAGCGCATTTTGGCCGTACCTGCGGCCGTTGCGGTCACGCTCGTCGCCATCGTGTGGACGAGCGGCGGCGCGCCGGGCCCCGCCACGCTGTGGGCGCCGCCGGAATTCGTCGCACCGGTCTTCAGCCTTGCCGGTGCCATCGGCATCGCGCTGCCGCTGTTCGTCGTCACGATGGCCTCGCAGAACATTCCCGGCTTCGCGGTGCTCAAGGTCTACGGCTATTCGCCGCCGGCCGGCCCGCTGTTCCGCATCACCGGGCTGTTCTCGCTGCTGGGCACGCCGATGGGCAGCCATGCGGTCAATCTTTCCGCGATCACGGCGGCGATGTGCGCGGGGCCTGACGCGCATGCGGACGCGTCCAAGCGCTATTGGGCGGCGGCTGCGTGCGGCATCGGCTACGTCGCCTTCGCGTTCCTTGCGCCCGCCGCCAGCGCGTTCGTCGCGGCCTCGCCGCCCGTGCTGATCCAGGCGGTGGCGGGCCTCGCCCTGCTCGGCGCGCTCGGCGGTGCGTTGCAGGGCGCCATGAACGACGCGGGCGAGCGCGAGGCCGCCCTCGTCGCGTTCCTCGTGACCGCGTCCGGCGTCGGATTCTTCGGCGTCAGCGGCGCGTTCTGGGGATTGCTCGCGGGCGGCGCGATGCGCGCGCTGTCGCGCTGGCGCAAGGCCTAGCCGGTCCGCCGCGCGATCAGGCGTTTTCGACGCACATGTGCCGGAACTGCAGCCGCTTCGCGTCGCGCAGATTTGCGATCTCGGTCGAAACGCGCGAGGGAAGCGTTGGCGCCGTGAGCAAGCCGGCCGTTCGCGGACCGGGCGCCCGGTAGCCGACGGTCGCGCATTTGCCGATCCTGCCGTCCTCAACGAGCGGATAGATCAGTCGTTCGTACGAGACGAGCCGCTTCTCGTCGGGCTAGGCGAACGCGATCCGCTCGTACGTGACGGAACCTTCGACGGCCTGGCGATAGCCTTCGAGCAGGACGTCCTTCGATCGCGCGGGAAGCACGTCGTCGAGAACCTGCCCGGTGAGATCGCGCCCGTAGATCTCGACCAGTTCGGTGCCGAACAGGCGCACCCGAAATCCGCGCGTGTCGTTGTCGTGCTCCACGATCTTGAGATTGGGCGCCCACGCATAGACCTTGTCGAGCGCGAGATCGCCGCGCGCCAGCGGACGGCCTTGCCGCGCCTCTTCGGCCGCGAGCCACCAGTGGAAGGCCCGCAGGGGCGCGGCTGCGGCCGCCGGCAGGAGGATGTCGGCCATCAGGCCGCCCGAACGGCATCGAGGAACCGGTCGACTTCGCTTTTCAGGTGCGCGGCCTGATCGGAGACGCCGGCGGCACTGTCGCGGACCTGGCTTGCCGCCGCCCCCGTATCGCCCGCAGCCTTGGTCACACCGACGATGGTCGACGATACCTCCGCAGTACCCGCAGAGGCCTGCTGCACGTTGCGCGCGATCTCCTGCGTGGCAGCACCCTGCTCCTCGACCGCCGAGGCAATGGCTGCGGCGTTCTCGCTGAGCGTGCCGATCGTCGTCGATATCTCGCGGATCGCGACGACCGTTTCGCCCGACGCCTTCTGGATCGCCGAGATCTGCTCGGAAATCTCGTCGGTCGCGCGCGCGGTCTGGCTGGCAAGCCCCTTCACTTCGGACGCGACGACCGCGAAGCCCTTGCCGGCCTCGCCCGCCCGCGCGGCCTCGATCGTGGCGTTGAGCGCCAGCAGGTTCGTCTGACTCGCGATGTCGTTGATCAGCTTGGTCACCTCGCCGATCTTCGCGGCGACGCCCACGAGCGCCTGCACCGTCGCGGATGCCTTGTCGGCCTGGGAGACGGCCGAGCGGCTCATGTCGGCCGAGTCCGAGACGCGCCGCGAGATCTCGCGGATCGACGCCGAAAGTTCCTCGGCGGCCGACGCGACCGTCTGGACGTTCGTCGACGCCTGCTCCGACGCCGCCGCCACGACCGTGGCCTGCCGCGTCGTCTCTTCGGCCGTGGCACTCATGCCGCTGGCGCTGCGCTGCAGGTCGGCCGCCGACGCCGTGAGCGATTCCGAGACCTTCCGCGCCGCCACGTCGAAGTCCTGCGTCAGCTTCATGATCGCCGAGGCGCGGGCCTCGCGCGTTGCGCGTTCGGCCTGCGCGGCCGCCTCCAGCGCGTCCGCCTTCGCCATGTTGTCCTTGAAGACCTGCACGGCACCGGCCATCGCGCCGATCTCGTCCTTCTGGTCGCGTGCGGGGATCTCGACGCCCATGTCCTTTTCGGCGAGGCGGAGCATGGCCGCCGTCATCGCGCGCACCGGCGCCGACACCATCGAGAGCATGACCCATACCGCCAGCGCCGAGACGGCAACGACCAGCGCAAGCAGCACCGAAACGAACCAGAGGGATTCGACGACGATCGCCTCGGCGCGCTGGATGCGCGCGTCCGCGTCCCGATCCTTCAGCCGGATGGCGGCGCCGATGGCGTCGGCCGCGCCGTTGAACGCGCCGACCGACGCTAGAAACGCTTCGCCGGCCGCGCCATCGTCGTTTCGGCGCGCATTCTGGACCACCGCCTCCGACTGCGACAGCAGTTGGCGCCAGCGCGCGCCGAACTCCTGCACCGCGGCACGCTCCTCCGGCGTCGGCGATAGCGCCTCAAAATCCCGGACGGCCTTCGCCAGACGCTGCGCGTGTTCCTCGCCGAGTTGCGCGGCCTGGGCGATCTCGGACTCGCCGTTTGCGATCACCATGCGGGCGACCGACGTCTGGTGGCGTGCGAGTTGGTACTTGATTTCGTCCAGCAGACCGATCTTTGCCATCGCATCGCCGGTGATTGCGCGGACCTCCCCCTGGATCGCGCGAACCTCGCGGATGGCGACGACGCCCAGCAGGGCCGAAAGCAGGACAACGATGCCGAATGCGAGAAGTACCTTTGTCCTGATCGAAATGTTCCGCAGCACGCTTTGCATCTCCGACGAACTCCCGTCCATGGCGTTGCGCCAAGCGGCAGCGACCGGAACTGGGGCCCGGCGCGACCGCGGCGAATTGTTCCGGCATGTTGTCGTGCGGCGGCGGAAATCAAGATCTGTCGCCGCAAATGCCAAAAAAGACCACAATTCGCCCGGGGTCGTGCCCCGACGTCGGTAAACAGGAGCTATATTGAATATTCTAGAATCGACGCGTCACTTGCAGCGCACGAAGCGCGTGCCGACGAGCTTGCGCGCGGCCGTCTGGATTTCAGGGTCGCTTGCCGTGACGGCGACGAGTTGCAGCGCGCCCAGTTCTTCCGTCAGGCGATAGGTCTGCGCGATGCGCACGCCGCCGTCGGTGTATTCGACGCGCAGCGTCCAGTCGTTGGGACTTTCGAAAGTCGCCGGATAGCCGCGCGGCCGGCCGGCGGCGACCATCTCGAACTGAGCGCGCTGGAAATCGATCCGGCCCGCATCGCAGCTTTCCGCCCCCGTCGGGCGCCACGCGCCCGCGAATTTCGACGGCGGGGCGGTCAGCAGCCGGCGGCCGAGCGCGTCGGTATCGAACAGCGGCGGCAGCATCTTGATGCCGTAGTAGCCGCCCGCGATCCCGAGCGCGCCGAGCACCGCAATGACGATGTGCTTGAGCACCTTGCGCCCGCGGCGCTCGTGGCCGGCCTTCACGGCCGTTTCGTGGAACTCGGCGAGGCCCTTCGTCTCGAACGTCTTGACCGCCTCGCGCAGATGGTCCTCCGCGTCGCGCAGCTTGCCCGAGAAGATCTTCACCTTGCCGGTGTGCTCGTCCTCGGTGACCGTCGCGACGACGTCGACCGCGAAACGCTCCGCGATCTTGTCCATGAGCTCGCCGTCGACCGCCCCGCGCAGCTTCGCCGCCGTCGACAGCAGCCACGTGCTGGCGTCTTCGGGCGAATGGAAACGGCGAAGCGCCAGTTCTTCGCCGCCCACGCGCAGCTCGACGAGGCAGGTCAGGTGCTGCTTGGAGTCGGGCATCGCGCAATTGTAAGGCGAAATGCCCGATG
>JAYRKO010000274.1:0-4450 GCA_041905745.1 Tagaea sp.
AACACCTATTTCGAGTGGATGCGCAACATCCAGCCCTGGTGCATCAGCCGCCAGCTCTGGTGGGGACATCGCATCCCGGCCTGGTACGGGCCGGACGGCGAGGTGTTCGTCGCATCCGACGCGGACGAGGCGGCGAAGACCGCGTACGCGAAATACGGCCGCGACATCGCGCTGACGCAGGACAGCGACGTGCTGGACACGTGGTTCTCCTCCGCGCTGTGGCCGTTCTCGACGCTCGGCTGGCCCGAACCGACGGCGGAACTGAAGCGCTACTACCCGGGTGACGTGCTGGTCACGGGCTTCGACATCATCTTCTTCTGGGTCGCCCGCATGATGATGATGGGCATCCAGTTCGGAAACCCTGGCAAGACGCTGGCCGAGCGCGTGCCGTTCCGCACCGTCTACATCCACGCGCTGGTTCGCGACGAGCGCGGACAGAAAATGTCGAAGTCGAAGGGCAACATCATCGACCCGCTCGACGTCATCGGAAAATACGGTACCGACGCGCTGCGCTTCACGCTGTGCGCGCTGGCCGCACAGGGCCGCGACATCAAGCTCGCGCCCGCCCGCGTCGAAGGCTACCGGAACTTCATCACGAAGCTGTGGAACGCTGCGCGCTATACGCAGATGAACAGTGCCGCTCCGGTCGCGGATTTCGATCCGACGAAGGCCTCGGTCACCGTCAACAAGTGGCTGCTGGGCGAACTTGCCCGTGCGGCCGCCGGCGTGACCGCTGCCATCGAAGGCTACAAGTTCAACGAGGCGGCCGACGCGATCTACCGGTTCGTGTGGGGCACGTTTTGCGACTGGTATCTCGAATTCACGAAGCCGCTGCTCCAGCAGGGCAGTGAGGCCGAAAAGGCCGAGGTACGCGCGACGGCGGCCTATGCGATCGGCCAGTGCCTGAAACTGCTCCATCCGCTGGCGCCGTACGTGACCGAAGAATTGTGGGAGACGCTCGGTTACCGGAACGGCAGCACGCCGCTGATCTCGGAAAGTTGGCCGGTGCTGCCCGCGGGCATTGGCGACACCGCCGCCGAAGCCGAAATGAACTGGGTCGTCGAGACGATTTCGGCGATCCGCGCGCTGCGCTCGGAAATGAACGTTCCGCAATCGGCCAAACTGCCGCTTTACTACCGCGATGCCGGTCCTGCGGCGCTTGCGCGCCTCGAACGGCACGGCGGCCTCATCCGCACGCTCGCGCGCATCGAGACGATCGGGCCGGAACCGGGCGGGGAGGCGACGAAGGGGGCAGCCCCGATTGCGGTCGCGGATGCGACCCTCGTCTTGCCGCTTGCGGGCTTCATCGACACCGCGGCCGAACGCAAGCGGATCGAGAAAGAGATCGCGAAGCTGTCGGGCGACGCCGAGAAGATCGCGAAGAAGCTGTCGAACGCCGATTTCATCGCGAAGGCCGATCCGGAAGTGGTGGAAGAGCAGCGCGACCGGCTTGCGGACGCCGAGGCCGCGCGCAAGCGGCTCGATGCCTCGCTCGCCCTGCTTCAGGGCATCTAGGCCTTCGGCTCGTCGATCAGCGAAACCTGCGCTGCGACGACGCGCCAGCCTTCGGGGAAGCGGACCCAGGTCTGCTGCTGGCGTCCGATCTTGCCCGGAACACGGCGGAACATCGTCGATGCCGTCGCGAAATCACGTCCGTACGTCGTGATGACCGTACGCTCGAGCGTGCGTGCGAGCCCCTGCGACGGGCGCGCGGCGCGGAAGGCCTTGATCTCGGCGTAGCCGTACAGGTTTTCGCCTGCGCCGTAGCGGATCGTATAGGGCGCATCCTTGAACAGTTCGTCAAGCGTCGCGACGTCGTTTGCGGTCAACGCGCGCTCGTAGCGCTCGAATGCGGCGGTCATTTCCGCGTGAACTTCGGGAATGTCGATCTCGGGCACGGGAAGATCACCTCGCGAGGCTTGCTGCGCAGATTCCGGTTCGTTCCAGATGGCGGGCGACGCGCAGCGCCAGATCCTCGCGCCACGGGGCGGCGATGATCTGGACGCCGACGGGAAGGGCGTCTTGGGCGGCGACCGGTACTGCGACCACCGGAAGGCCGATGAACGAAATTGGTTGCGTGAAGACGCCGATATTCGGCCGCAGCGGAACTTCCTTTCCGTCCAGCATGAAGGTCTGCTGGCCGATCAGCGGCGCCGTGCACGGCGTGGAAGGTGCGAGCAGGATATCGAATTTCTCGAAGACGCGTGCCGCTTCGCTGGCGAACCAGCCGCGGAATCGCTGCGATTGCACGTACCAGGCGGCGGGAACGAGATTTCCGGCGATCAAGCGGTCCCGCGTGGCGGGATCGAAGTCGTTCGCCCGCGCGCGCAACCGATCAAGGTGAAGCTGACCGCCCTCGACGTTCGTGATGACAAAGGCAGCGGCGCGCGCGCGATGGGCTTCCGGCAACTCGACGCGTGCTGCCGCCCCGAGGGCGGATGCAATCCGGTCGACGGCGGCGTGCACCTCGGGGGCGCCGCCGCGCGCGAAGTAGCCGCCGAGCGTCGCGATGCGAAGCCCGCCGATGCCCATGTCAATTCCCGCAAGCGTCGGTTCGAGCGGGCGCTGCGCGCAGGCCGGATCGTTCGCGTCGGGGCCTTGCATGGTGTCGTAGACGAGCGCCAGATCGGCGGCCGATCGGGCGAACGGGCCCAGATGGTCGAACGATCCGACGAAGGGGAATGAACCGGTGCGCGTCAGGCGGCCATAGGTCGGCTTCAGTCCGAACAGGCCACAGAAGGCGGCGGGAACGCGGATCGATCCGTTGGTGTCGGATCCCAGGGCGAGCGGCACGAGACCGCCGGCAACCGCGCCGGCCGACCCGCCGGATGACCCGCCGGTCATGCGCGTCGGGTCGAGCGGATTGCGGGACGGACCGTCGTGGATGTTTTCGCCCGTGAAGTCGTAGGCGTACTCGCCCATGTTGAGCGCACCGACAAGGACGGCGTCCGCGGCTTCGAGCCGGGCGATAAGCGGCCCGTCGGCTTCTGCCGGCGGCCGGCTGCGGTTGATCTTCGAACCCGCGCGCGTGGGACGTCCGGCGACGTCGAACAGGTTCTTGACCGCGAAGGGGACGCCGGCGAGGGGGCCAAGCTTTTCGCGGGCGGCACGGCGTGCATCGATCGCCGTCGCCTTGGCGATCGCGCGCGCCGACGTGACTTCGGTGAAGGCGTTGAGCGTCGGGTTGCGGGCCGCGATCTGGGCGAGATGGATTTCGACGACGGCCCGGGCGGAAAGTTCGCCGGACGCGACGCGGCGCGCGATGTCGCCAGCGGTCAGTTCGCACGGTGTCATGGGCGGAAGGTCGGTGCGCTCTCGGCGTCGTCAGGCAGCGGGAAATCGGTGACCAGTGCCGCGATCTCCGCCGTGCGGCGGAAATTCATCAACACGCCGGGCCGGTGTTCGGGCGCGATCGCCAGTCCGGCGAGCGCCGCTGCCCGGTCGATATGCGCGTCGAGTTCGGAGTCGTCGGGAATGCTCATGTCGTCCTTGCGTCTTGTGCCTGTCCGGCTTGCCGATTGTGCCCTTGTTGGAAGCAAGATTCTCGCCAAATTGCCTTCGTTCCCATATCGTTCGGCGGGAGTTGCGCTTCGCGGGCCGGTGGCCCATAACGGCCGCCCGGCAAAGGATTTTCGGAAATCATGAAGCCTTACTACATCACGACGCCGATCTATTACGTGAACGACGTGCCGCATATCGGCCACGCCTACACGACGCTCGCCTGCGACGTTCTTGCGCGCTTCAAGCGGCTCGACGGTTTCGACGTCTTCTTCCTGACGGGCACGGACGAACACGGCCAGAAGGTCGAGAAATCGGCCGTGGCCGCGGGCATGTCGCCGAAGGATTTCACCGACAAGGTCTCGGCCAATTTCCGCGCGCTTGGCGCGACGATGGGCTATTCGAACGACGATTTCATCCGCACGACCGAGCCGCGCCATATCGCGGCAAGCCAGGCAATCTGGCGCGCGATGGCCGCACGCAAGACGCCGCTGGGTCGCGACAACATCTATCTGGGCAAGTACGACGGTTGGTACGCGGTGCGCGACGAGGCCTATTACGACGAGTCCGAACTGACGACCGGACCCGACGGAAAGAAACGCGCGCCGTCGGGCGCAGAGGTCGAATGGGTCGAGGAGCCTTCCTACTTCTTCCGTCTCTCCGACTGGGGCGATTGGCTGCTCGAATTCTACAAGGCCAATCCCGACGCCGTGGGCCCGGCGACCCGCCTCAACGAGGTGCGCAGCTTCGTCGCGCAGGGTCTGCATGACCTTTCGATTTCGCGCACGACCTTCGGCTGGGGCGTGAAAGTGCCCGACGACGAGAAGCACGTGATGTACGTGTGGCTCGACGCGCTGACCAACTACATCACGGCGGCCGGTTATCCGGATGTCGAAGGCGCGAAGTTCCGCAAGTACTGGCCGGCCGACCTGCACATGGTCGGCAAGGATAT
>JAYRKO010000275.1:0-4445 GCA_041905745.1 Tagaea sp.
TGGCGCATGGGCGCAGGACCGCTATCCGAGCCGCCCCATCCGCATCATCGTGACGAACGCCGCCGGCGGCGCATCGGACATGATCGCGCGCATGATCGGCACGGGCCTGACCGCTGCACTGGGGCAGACCGTCACCGTCGAAGGCCTTGTGGAGCGCAAGTGGATCGAGGCTGGCGCCGGACTGGTGGAACTGTCGATGCAGTCACGCACGGAACGCGGCGTGACCGTGGGCCCGGGCCGCGTGGTCGTGGAATTGCCGCTGCCGTGACGACGCCATCGAACGCGGACAGGATGCCGCCCGTCCTGAAGGCACTGCTCTTCGGCAACTTCGCGATCGGCTGCGGCGTCAGCGGGCTGGCCGCGACACTGCCGGAGATCAGCAGCTCGCTCGGCGTGAGCGTCGCGCGCGCGGGTGGGCTCATCACCGCGTCGTCGCTCATGGTCGCCGTGGGCGCGCCGCTGTGCGCGGCGGTGGTCGCGGGCTGGGACCGCAGGCGCCTGCTCTCGTTCGCGGCGCTGTGGTTCGGCCTGCTGCACATCGTGGCCGCGGCCGTGCCGGGCATCGACTCGCTGATGGCGGTGCGCGTGATGGCCATGATCGCGCCCGCGATCTTCACGCCACAGGCCGCGTCCAGCGTGCCCATGCTCGTTCCGCCCGAGCTGCGTGCGCGGGCGATCACGTTCATCTTCCTCGGCTTCTCCAGCTCCGCGGTGCTGGGCGTGCCGCTGGCGGCCTGGATCGGCGGCACCTGGGGCTGGCGTGTCACCTTCGCCTTCATCGGCGCGATGGGCGTCATCAATGCCATCTGGATCTGGCGCACCATGCCCGACGGCGTGCGCGCGACGCGGCTGTCCGCGGCCGCCTGGAGCCGCACGCTGCGCTCACCGGCGCTCATGAGCACGCTGGCCGTCACGCTCACGTTCGGCACGGGGCAGTTCATCCTGTGGTCCTACATCGCGCCCTATCTCAAGGGGCAGGTGGGCTTTTCGACGGGGGAACTGAGCCTGGTGCTCATGTGGTTCGGCATGGTGGGCCTGGCCGGCAACGCGCTCATGTCGCGCACGGTCGACCGCACGGGGCCGGCAGCAGCCGTCATGACATCGCTGGCCCTGAGCGCGGTCACGCTGGCAGCATGGCCGCTCGCGACAGGCTTCGCGCTGGTCGCGGTCATCATCGCGCCGTGGGCGCTCGGCTACTACGCGTCCAACTCGGCGCAGCAGGCGCGGCTCGCGGGCATCGCGCCGCAGCTCGCGTCCGCATCCATCGCACTCAACACCTCCGCGATCTACGGCGGCCAGGCTGCCGGCAGCGCCATCGGCGCGGCGCTGATCGCACTTGGCCGCTGGGACGCGCTGCACTGGGCCGCGCTGGCCGCCATGCTCGTGGCCATGGCCGGGAGCGCGCTGGCAACGCGCCTTGCCCGCATGCATGCCCTGGCGGCCTGAACCAGCAAACCAAGACCTCGAACCACACGACCATGTACCCACGCCTGCAAGACTTTGCGAACGAATTCCCCACGGCGCCTGCGCGCAAGCCCGGTGCTCCCACGGCCCTCGGCGGCATCCGCGTGCTCGACTTCAGCCATTTCATCGCCGGCCCCTACGCCACGATGATGCTGGCCGACTTCGGCGCGGACGTGCTCAAGATCGAAACGCCCGGCAAGGGCGACGACCTCCGCCACTACCCGCCCGTGGATGCGCAGATGCCCGCACAGGGGTCGTCGTTCTTCTTCGCCAACCGCAACAAGCGCAGCATCGCGCTGGACCTCAAGAACCCGCGCGCCCTGGACGTGGTGAAGGAACTGGTCGCAAAGAGCGACGTGCTCGTGGAGAACTTCTCCACCGGCGTGATGCAGCGCTTCGGGCTCGACTGGGAGACCTGCCGCGCGATCAACCCGCGGCTCGTGTACTGCTCGGTGCCCGCGTACAGCCGCGACGGCGAGTTCGCCGACCGGACGGGGTTCGACCCGATCGTGCAGGCCGAAAGCGGCTTCATCTCGATGAACGGCTACGCCGACCGCGAAGGCGTGCGCGCGCTGTCCCCGGTGATGGACATGGGCACCTCGCTCATGGTGTGCAACACCGTGCTGGCGGCGCTGATGGCGCGGCACCACACGGGCGCGGGCCAGTATTGCGAGGTGGCGCTCTTCGACAGCGCCATCGCCATGACGGCCCACGCGCCCATGCAGTACCTGTTCGCCGGCATGGAGCCGAAGCGCAACGGCAACACCAGCCCCGACACGTCGCCCTCCGGCGTGTTCCGCGCGTCGGACGTCGCGTTCTACGTGAACAGCGGCAACGACAAGATCTTCCAGCGGCTCACCGTGGCCATCGGCATGCCGCAGCTCGCGACCGACCCGCGCTTCGAAGGGCGCGCCGGCCGCATGGCGAACCGCGACGCGCTCTTCGCCATCCTGATCGACGCATTCGCGAAGCAGCCCTGGGCGCACTGGCGCGCGAAGTTCCGCGAGCTCGCCATCCCGAGCGGCGAAGTGCGCACGCTCGCGCAGGCGCTGCACTCGCCCGAGGCCGCCGCGCGCGGGCTCGTCACGCGCATCCCGCACCCCGTGGCAGGGTGGGTGCCCAATCTCACGCCGCCCGCGCGCCTGTCGGACACGCCGGTGGTCGACCCCGTCGCGGCGCCCGCGCTCGGCGCGCACACGCACGAGGTGCTGCGCGACCTGCTCGGCATGGACGACGCACGCCTGGCTGAACTCGCCGCCGCCGGCGTCTTCGGCGCGCAGGGCGCAACGCAACGCAAACAGGAGGCCCTTGCATGAACGACGCCGTCGACTCGATCGGGAAACTCGCCCACGCGCTGACCGAAGCGCCCATCACGGACATCGTGGCGGGCGTCGGTGGCGAACCCGTGCACTCGCGCTGGATCGCGATCGACCAGGCCATGATCGACCGCTTCGCCACGCTCACCAACGACCACAACTGGCTGCATGTGGACCCCGAGCGCGCGGCGAAGTCGCCGGTGGGCAGCACGATCGCGCATGGCTTCCTCACGCTGTCGCTGATCCCGACGATGGCCTACGAGGTGCTGCCTCGCGTGCAGGAGTCCACCATGGGCATGAACTACGGCCTGAACAAGGTGCGCTTCGTCGCGCCCGTGCGCGTGGGCAGCCGCGTGCGCGGCGCCTTCGTGCTGGCGAGCGCAAAGACGAAGGAAGACGGCAGCCGCACGGAACTCGTCTACGACATCACGGTGGAGATCGACGGCGAGGACAAGCCCGCGCTGATCGCGCAGTGGATCCGGGTGGCGATGTTCTAGCAAGCAGGGCGAACGCCCCGCGGCGGCGGGCGGGGCCTGCCAAAGACGCGGGCGTTGCTCCATCACCAAGGGCGTGGGCATGCAGCAGTGCAATGGTGGTCAGGAAGCGCCTGTTCACTCGTAGCGAATCTCCGCCGGACCTGTCGACGATCTTGCCGTCCCTAGAGAGCGCCGAGGCCGCGGTCGATGTCTCGCGCCCTGGATCCGCGCTGCGCCCGGGCAGGGTGCCCGAGTGACGGCGGCTCACGGCGCATGACAAATCGTCGCTCGGGCGCGGCGCATCCCGCACCGCAGAATCCAGCATCGCATGCAGGATCAAGGATGAGAACAATGACATCGCAGAGTTCGCCCGTGCCGCGCCTGGAGGCCTTCGCGCCGGGCGCGGCCCTCGTCACGGGCGCGGCTGGCGGCATCGGCCTCGCCCTCTCGCGCGCCCTGGCGCAGGCCGGCATGGCGGTCGCCATGGCCGACATCGACGAGGATAGCTTGGGTGCGCGGGCGCAGGAACTCCAGTCGCATGGCCACCGCGTGCTCGCGCTGCGGCTGGACGTGACGGACCGCGCAGCCTGGGAGCAGGCGGCCGACCGCGTCGAGGAAGACCTGGGCCCGCTGCACGTGCTGTGCAACAACGCGGGGCTGAGCGCGCTTGGCATGACCGTGGCAGACATGGATGACGCCTACTGGGACCTCACCATGCGCGTGAACCTCGACAGCGTGTTCGCCGGTAGCCGCGTCGCCGCGCGCCGCATGGCCGCGCGCGGGCGCGGGCATCTCGTCAACACGGCCTCCATTTCCGCGCTGGGCTTGTGCTCGGCCGGCACGGCGGCCTATGCAGCCAGCAAGTACGCCGTGATGGGCCTGTCGGAAGTGCTGCGGCAGGAACTCGCGCCGCAAGGCGTGGGTGTGAGCGTGCTCTGCCCGGGGCCGGTGCGCACGAATCTCTGGAAAAGCACGCGCCGGCTGCGCGGACTGCCCGAGCTCGACATGCCGCCGGCCGACTCGCTGCGCGGCTCGGCCTCGCCGACGGCCCTGGATCCGGATCTCGGGGTCTCCTCGTTTTCAGTGCAATAAGTGACGGTACGCAAAGCTAGCACTGGCGCGGGGGTGGTCTGGGTAGACCGTTGATTTCATTGACTTTCCTGTTCGCTTTGTAAACGGGTATGGTGGC
>JAYRKO010000276.1:0-4436 GCA_041905745.1 Tagaea sp.
CGTGGTCGAATGCCATCGGATCCGCGCCGCCGCCCGTGCCGCCGGACTGACCCGACGTCTCCGTGCTGCCGTCGCGCCAGACGACGCGCAGCGTGCCGCCGTCGATCGTGGCCGAGCCGTTCTCGGCGTGGACGGACATGGTTTCCATCCCGCCGGGAAACGCCGCCGTCGTGGCGGTGACGGCACCGAACGAGCCGTCGGCGAAACGCAGGCCGGCGGCGACGAAGTCTTCCGATTCCATGCGGTGCAGGCGGGTCGTCGCGGCGAGAGCTTGAACGTCGAGGATGGGGGCGGTGAGGTCGATCATCATGTCGAGCGCGTGGATCGCCTGTGAAATCAACACCCCGCCGCCGTCCCGCGCGAATGTGCCCCGGCCAGGCTCGTCGTAGTAGCTCTGGGGGCGCCACCACGGAATGTCGAGGCGGATTTGCCCCACGGCCCCAAGTCGGCCGCTTCTGAGGAGTTCGCCGAGCGCCCGCGCCGAGAATTTCCGGCGATGCTGGAAGACGATTCCAAGCGGGACGCCGGCCCGCTCGGCGGCGGCGACGATGGCCTCCGCGGCGGCGGTCGTCCGCTCGACGGGCTTTTCCATCAGGATCGCCTTGCCTGCCGATGCGAACAGGTCGACGAGTTCGGCGCGCGCGTTGGGTGGTGTCAGCAGCAGGACAGCGTCGGTGTTCGGGTCGCGCGCGATCGCCTCGGGTGAATCGGCAGCATGCCAGCCATTCTCGGCGGCAACGCGTCCGCGCCGATCCGCGTTGCGGGTGTAGACGCCGGAAACCTCGATGCGGCGACCCTCCAGGTCTTTGAGGGCCATAAGATGGGGGCGGGACGCCATCCCGAGCCCGACGACGGCGATCCGGATTTTTTTGTTTGTAGTGTTTGCCATTTCTTCTTCGACTGTCGGAGTTCGGGTTGTCAGTCCGTCTCGGCGTGGACCGGATTGCGCAGGATGCCGACTTCGGGGATCTCGATCTCGACGACGTCACCGGGCACGACGGGGCCGACGCCGGCGGGCGTACCGGTCATGATCACGTCACCGGGATGCAGCGTGATCCCGCTGCTGAGATGCGCGACGAGCGCTGCCACCGAGTAGACGAGGTCGGCGGTATTGCTGCGCTGCCGTTCGACGCCGTTGACGCGGCCGACGATGTCGATCGCGCCGGCGTCCAGTCCGAGCGCGATCGCAGGACCCAGCGGATTGAAGCTGTCGAATGCCTTGCCGAGGACAAGACAACCCTGCTTCATCTCCTTACCCTGGATCACGCGTTCGCTGACGTCGTTCCCGCAGGTGAAGCCGAGCACGTGCTTGAGCGCCCGTGATTCCGGGATGCGCCGGCCGGCCTTGCCGATGACGACGGCGACTTCGGCCTCGAAATGAAGGTTCTCCGCCTCGCGCGGATAGACGATTGGCGCGTCCGGCCCCACGACGGCGGAGGGCGGCTTCATGAACATCATCGGGAAAGCCGGCGCCTGCAGGTTCATCTCCCGGGCATGGCCGATATAGTTCAGGCCGGCGCCGTAGATGCAGCCCGGACGGACGGGTGCCAGCAGGCGCACATGCTCCAGATGCGTTTTCCGTCCGGCCGTCTCGAGGCTTTCGAACGGCGAGCCCGTCAGCGGGCGGATCGTTCCGTCATCCGACAGGAGGCCATAGGTCGGTTCGGGAGCGGCGTAGCGGACGATTCGCTCTCTCATTGTGCGGCCTTTCCACCCGCCGGTACGGGAAATGCGGCCCAGCCGGCATAGCGCGTGCGCCCCGCGAGGGACTCCTCAATGCGCAGCATCTCGTTCCATTTCGCGGTGCGCTCGCCGCGGGTGATGGAACCAACCTTGAACTGACCGGCATCCCAGCCCACGGCCATATCGACGATGGTCGTATCCTCGGTTTCCCCGGATCTGGCCGAGACGATCGCCGCCATGCCGTTCGCGCGCGCCGCGTCGATCGCCGCTTTCGTACCCGTCACGGTGCCGCTTTGGTTTGGCTTGATGAGGGCGCAGTTGACCGTTCGCTCGCTCGCCGCCCGAGCGATGCGCGCCGCGTCAGTCACGAGGAAATCGTCGCCGACGATCTGGACGCGGTTGCCCGCCGCGGCAAAGAACTTGCGGAAGCCCGCTTCGTCGTCCTCGCCGAGCGGATCCTCGATCGAAAGGATCGGGTAGCGGTCGAGCCAGCCCAGCAGCATTTCGCCGAGGCCGTCGCTATCGAGTTCGCGGTTCTCGAGGCCGAGGCGATAGCGTCCGCCTTTGCCGAAGTCGGACGCGGCGATGTCGAGGGCGATGTGCACTTCCTCGCCCGGAACGTAACCGGCCTTCTCGATGGCGCGCACGAGCATGTCGAGGGCTTCTTCGTTCGCGTCGAAGGCCGGCCAAAATCCGCCTTCGTCGGCCACGCCGAAGAGCTTGCCGGTGTCGCGCAGGATCCGGCGCGCAGCATTGTAGACGTTCGCGGTGCGGTCGAGCGCTTCGGCGAAACTGCCGGCCGACGGGCATACGACGAGGAAATCCTGGATGTCGACACGTCGACCGGCATGTGCGCCGCCGCCGAAGATCTGGATCTCGGGAACCGGCATGCGCACGGCCCTGCCGCCGTCAAGATAGGCGTAAAGGGGTAGCCGTGCGGCCGTCGCTGCCGCGCGTAGCACGGCCATCGACGTCGCGATGGCGGCGTTGCCGCCAATGCGCAAAAAGCGCTTCGTGCCGTCGCATTCGGCAATGGCGCGATCGACCTTCGCTTGATCGGCCGCATCGAGGCCGCGGATGGCGTCCGCAAGCGCGCCGTTTGCGTTCGCCACGGCGTTGCGGACGTCCATCCCCTCATGAGCTTCGCCGCCGTCGCGAAGATCGGTCGCTTCTCCGCTGCCCATCGAGGCGCCGGCGGGTGCAATGGCGCGGCCATGCGAACCGTCGTCGAGCGCGACTTCGACCTCCACGGTGGGGCGCGCCCGGGAATCCCAGACTCGGCGCGCTTTTGTCGATACGATCTTCGGCATCGGCTACCTCATGCAAAATTGGTGCGCCACGCGTCGCGGACCGCGTTGAGAGTGGCCGGCGGATCGGCAATGAGTGCGACGGCAACATCCCGTACGCGCTTTCGGTCGGCATCGCGTTCGATATATTCGACCGGCGACTTTCCGTCGATGCGCGCGAGCAGGAGGGCCGGCAGGAGGCGCGCCACGCGCATCTCGACGTCGGCCCCGAGCCTGCCGGCAGCCGTCGTGAGATAGGCGGCACCCAGGGCGTCGAACGAGGCGAGGAAGTCGGCGGACGCCGAAGGCGTCCAGACGCATTTGAGCAGCAGGTGATTGAGGCAGAAGGCTGCGTCGAAGGCCGGTTCGCCATACCACGCGCATTCCGCGTCAAGGAAGATGGGTCCGTCGGGTCCGACCAGAATGTTCTTCGGGCTGACGTCGCCGTGGACAAGGGCTATATGCCGCGCCAGCGTGGCGCGCGACAGTGCCATGAGTCTGTCCGAGATCGCGGGGTGCTTGGAGGCTGTCGTCTCGATATAGGGCTCGAGGCGGATTGCGTGGAAGTTCGCGTCATTCGCGAAACGCGCGGCGACGATGGGATCGCCGGCCGTCGTGGAATGGATCTGCGCAAGACGGGTGCCGACGCGCGCGGCGAACGCGGGGTCGGCCCGACCCTCGCGCAGTTCGCTCTTCCAGACCGGATGCCGGTCGGGGGCCAGATATTCCATCGCGAAAAAGCCGGCTGCGGGATCGTGGAAGATCACGCGTGGAACCGCGCCCGGGCAGATCTGGAACGCAACGGCGAGCCATTCGGCCTCGGTTGCGTTGCGTTCGACCGGCACGCGCCAGTCGGCCGCCACGCGCAGCTTCGCCAGCGCGCGCTTGACGGCGAAGCGCGCCGGGCCTGCCTCGACGCACCAGATATCCGACGCGACGCCTCCTGTCAGCACACGGAAAGTCGCCGACGCGCCGGCAGGAATGAGGCCCGCCTCGCGCAGGCGGCGCTCGATGGCGCCCGTCTCGGCCGACGTGCTCACGGCGTTCCCGCTTCCACGCGGTGGACAAGTGTATCGCCGGCGGCGAGCCGCCGGCAATTTTCGACTGCGACCGAAAGGCTGCGCCGCCAGGTGCCCGCCGTCATCCACGCGACATGCGGCGTTGCCACCACATTTGGCAGCCGCAGAAGCGGACTGTCGGCCGGGACGGGTTCGTCGACGAAAACGTCGAGCCCGGCCGCCGCCAATCTCCCGCCGGATAGAGCTTCGATCAGGGCCGCTTCGTCGACGAGCGCACCGCGGGCCGTGTTGACGAGTACGGCGCCGGGCTTCATCCGGCCCAGCATCCGGGCATCTACGATGCCTCGTGTCTGCCCATTCAATGGCAGGTGGAGGGAGACGATGTCGCTGACCTCGAAGAGCGCTTCGAGGGGAAGGTTTGCGATTCCCTCCGCGGTGGGGCGTCGAG
>JAYRKO010000277.1:0-4418 GCA_041905745.1 Tagaea sp.
GCGCCGTGCGCCGCTGCGATGCGGGATTGTAGAAGGCGACGACGAAATCGCCGTCCGCCGCTGCCCGCAAACGTCGCTCGATGTCGGCGACCGGCGTCAGCAGGTCCGACAACGAGATTGCGCAGAAATCGTGGCCCAGCGGCGCACCCAGCCGGGCCGCCGCCGCCTGCAATGCCGAAATGCCCGGCGCCACGCGCACCGACACGCGCCGCCATTCCGGCGCACCCTTGTCCATGCGTTCGAATGCGAGGGTGGCGAGCGCGTAGATGCCGGCATCGCCCGAGCAGACGAGCGCCACGCGCTTTCCTTCCGCCGCCAACGCCAGCGCGCGCTCGACACGGCCCGTTTCGTCGCCAAGCCCGGTCTCGTGGCGCGGCTTGCCGGCGATCAGGACCGCCACCAGATCGAGATAGAGCCCGTAGCCGACGACGGCATCGGCCGCCCGCAAGGCGGCACTCGCTTCCGGCGTGCGCCAACCGTCCGCCCCCGGGCCGATGCCCACGATGTCGAGATGGCCGCGCGCGCGGCCGACGGCGCTCGCATCGATGGGGGTGGGGGCGCGCGCGATCGCGCAGGTCACGCGCTTCGATTTGCGCTTGCGTACGATCAGCTCGGCATCGGGGCCGGCAGCAGCCAGCGCAGCGGCCTCCGAAACCGACGGCGTACCGACCGCGGCGCGCACGATCTCTGAGCGTTGCGACACGCGGGCCTCTTCCTCCGCCAGCGTCGCGGCGTCGAAGAAGCGCGCCGGCACGTCGAGTGCCCGGGCGAGATCGAGAATTGCACCCTCGTCCGATTTGACGTCGACCGAGACGATGCAGGCGAGTGCGGCGGGCGAAAGGCCGGCCTCGGCGAGTGCGCCATGCGCCAGTTCGGCCACCTCGGCAGGCGCGACGCCGCGCTCGGCGCCGATGCCCATGGCAAGCAGCGGCGGATGGTAGACGAGTCGGTCGGGTGCGCCCGCGTCGGCTTCGGGCGTGATTCGGATCGCGAGCTTCGAGGCATCGTCGCGCTTCAGTCCGGCAAGCCACGGCGCATCTCCCTCGATGCGCACGCCTTCGCCGGCAATCAGCGCTGCGGCGACGGGTTTGATTGCGGCGGGGTTCGCGATGCGCCAGCCCGGCGGCGGTTCGTCGAGCGAAAGTCCAAGCAGCGCATCGCCCGCCGTCGTAACGGCGGCTGTGGCGCCGAGCTTCCTAGCAATCTCGCAAGCAAGCGCGTTGGCGCCGCGATGGCCGCCCAGCAGCGGCACGACGTGCTTTGCGTCCGTCGACACAGCGACGACCGGCGGCTCGCGCGTCTTGTCGGAAAGTTGCGACGCCACGGCCCGGATCAGGATGCCGGCGGCGCAGAACCCGACGATGGGCCGCCCGGCGGCGAAAAGTTCCGCGATGTGGGCGCGCGCGTCGCCAAATGCGACGTCGGCACCTTCGACGCGGCCCGCAAGCCCGTGGACTTCGCCGCCGATCCGGCGGGCGAGGGCGGCCCCTTCCTTCGTGAGGCAGACGAGCGCCGGTATCATCGCCAGGCCGTCCCGCGCCGATGCACGAGCACCAGCGAGAAATAGGGCGCTTCGGCATTCGTCGCGTCGCCGAGCGCCATGCGGCGCTCGCCCGTCATGCCGGCGCGCTCGACATATACCGCATCGGCGGCGAGGCCGGCGCGCGCGAGCAGGGCCTTGAGCCGCGCGAAATGCCGGCCGAGTTTCAGGAAGACGAGCGATTCGTGCGCTGCGATGCGCCGTTCGATTTCGGCGTCGGCCAGCGTCGCGGGCACGACCGCCACGCTGTCGGCGCGCGCGGCAAGTGCATGACCTGAAAGCGCCGCAGAGGCCGCGAACGACGTGACGCCGGGGACGATGCGGCATTCGAACCGGTCGGCCAGCCGCGCATGGAGATACATGTACGAGCCATAGAACAGCGGGTCGCCGAGGCAAAGGAGCGCCACGTCGCGTCCGGCGGCGAGATGGCCGGCGAGCAGCTCCGCGCCCGCATCGTAGGCCTCGCGCGCGGGATGCCGCTCGATGTCGATGGGCAGGCGCACCGGGCATTCGATGCGGTCCGCCGGCACATGGGGGGCGGCGATCTCGCGGGCGAGCGAGGTGCCGCTTTCGGGTGCGGGATAGGCGACAACCGGGCAGGCCGCGATCAGGCGCACGGCCTTGAGCGTCAGAAGTTCCGGATCGCCCGGCCCCACGCCGATGCCGAAAAGCGTGCCCGTCATGGTTTGCGTGCCGAAAGCTGGACGACCGGCATTGCCGTGCGCCAGCCGCGATGCGGCCCGACGGCTTCGGCATGCGACACGGAGATGCGCGCAAGCTCGCCGCCCTGCGCGGCGTGGAACCGGTTCAGGGCCGCTTCGCCTTCGAGCGTGACGGCGTTCGAGACGAGGACACCGTTTGGCTTCAACGCCTGCCAGCAGGCTTCGAGCACGCCGGGCTTCGAAACGCCGCCGCCGATGAAGATCGCATCGGGTGCGTCGAGCCCGGTCAGCGCCGACGGCGCGTCCCCGGCCGCAATCTCGATGTCGGGGACGCCCAGCGCTTCGGCATTGCGCGCGATACGGCCGCGCCGCAGCGCGTCGCGCTCGACGGCGATCGCGCGGGTGCCGGCTGCCGCGCGCAGCCATTCGACCGCGACGGATCCGTTGCCCGCGCCGACGTCCCACAGAAGCTGACCGGGCAGTGGTGCCAGAGCCGCAAGTGTGGCGGCGCGCACGATGCGCTTGGTGAGTTGCCCGTCGTGTTCGAAACAATCGTCGGGAAGGCCGGCAAGGCGCGGCAGGGGTCGCGCCTCGGGCCCCGCGACGCATTCGACCGCGAGGATGTTGAGGTCGTCGATATGTGCCTGCTGCCAGTCGTCGGCCGTCGCGTCGATTTGGCGCTCGGCCGGGCCGCCGGCGCGTTCGATCGCGCGCATGCGCGAGCCGCCGAAGCCGCGCGCGGCGAGGAACGCGGCAACCGCCGCCGGCGTCGTGCCGTCGTGCGTCAGCAGAAGCAGACGCGCGCGGTCGGCGAGATGGAGGGCCAGTGCCGCGAGCGGCCGCCCGTGGACCGACAGCGCCGTGCAATCGGCGAGCGGCCATGCCAGATGCGCTGCCGCCAGTGCGAACGACGAAACGTGCGGCACGATCCGCATCTCGGCGGGTGCGAATCGCCGCGCAAGCGTGGCGCCGGCGCCGAACCACATCGGATCGCCCGAAGCGAGGACGACGACGCGCCGCCCCCGACGTGCTGCGATCGCGTCGAGCGTGGCGGCGAGCGGGCTGTCCCAGACGATCTTTTCGGCCGCACCGTCCGGAACGAACGCGAGATGCCGCTTCCCCCCGACCAGCGTCTCGGCGTCGTGCAGGGCCGCGCGCGCAACCGGCGACAGGCCGTCGAGCCCGTCTTCGCCGATGCCGACGACGGTAAGCCACACGCTCATGCGCCTGCATCCTCTTCCGGGTTGCCGGCCAGCGCGTTGACGGCCGCCGCCGCCATGGCGCTGCCGCCGCGCCGGCCGGGCAGCGTGGCGAAGGCAAGCCCGCGCGGATTGTCGACCAGCGCCTGCTTGGATTCGACCGCGCCGACGAAGCCGACCGGGAAGGCGAGGACGGCCGCCGGCCGCGGTCCGCCGATGTCGACATTCTCGAGCAGGCGGAACAGGGCGGTCGGCGCATTGCCGATCGCCACGACCGCACCGGCAAGCCGGGCACCCCACAGGTCGACGGCAGCGGCGGATCGGGTCGAGCGAAGCTCCGCCGCCCGCTGGGCCGCTTCCGGCGTGTCGACGAGGCAGACGATCTCGTTGCCGGCAGGCAGGCGCCGGCGCTGGATACCGTGGACGACCATCATCGCGTCGCACAGGACGGGCGCGCCGGCGGCAAGCGCTTCCTTCGCGCGCGCGACGACGTCGGGGCTTGCGACCAGTGCTTCGGCGACGTCGGCCATGCCGCAGGCGTGCGCCACCCGCAGCGCAAGCGCGCCCACGTCCGGCGCGAAGCGGTCGAGCTTCGCCTCGGCGCGGATCGTCGCGAACGAGCGCCGGTAGATCTCGGTGGGGTCGCGCAGATAGTCCATCGTTCAGCGGTGCTTGTGCATCTGCGTGTGGCTGTGGGTATGCGCGTGGCCGTGGTCATGGTCATGGTCGTGACCATGGTCGTGGTGGTGATCGTGGTTGTGGCTGTGCCCATGGCCGTGATCGTGATGATGGTGGTGATGTCCGTGGTCGTGGTGATGATGCCCGTGATCGGCATCCGTGCCGATGCCGCGCACATGCAGATGGTGTCCGGCCTGAACCGCGCCGACGTCGGCTTCGTAACCGACGATCTGCGTGCGGTACTTGCACAGCGTGCAGTTCATCGCCGTCTCGCCGCGGCCGATCTCGTCGAGCCGTTCGAGGAACGTCGCGATCACATTGGGATGGTCGCTCAGATAG
>JAYRKO010000278.1:0-4411 GCA_041905745.1 Tagaea sp.
TTCAACGACCATTCGCGCGCATGGGAAATGCCGGCCGAGGCATGGGCCCGGCGCGGCATCGCCACCTACGCCTACGACCAGCGCGGTTTCGGGCGCGCACCCCATCCCGGCATCTGGTCGGGTACGGATTCGCTCGTCGCCGATCTCTGCGACGCACTTGGTCTCGTTCGCGCGCGCCATGCCGACGCGCCCGTGTTCGTCGCGGGCGAAAGCATGGGCGGCGCCGTCGCGATGGCGGCGATCGCGCGCGGCCGGCTGGAGGGGGCGACGGGCACCGTGCTGGTCGCCCCCGCCGTGCGCGGCCGCGCGACGATGACGGTGCTGGAGCGCTGGAGCCTTTCGCTGCTCTACGCGACCGTGCCCGGCATCGCGCCGACGGTGTCGGCGCCGGGCTTCCAGCCGTCGGACAATATCGAGATGCTGCGGGATTTCGCGCGCGACCCCTACGTCCTCAAGCGCACGCGCGTGGATACGCTCAAGGGCCTGGTCGACCTGATGGACGAAAGCCTTGCCGCGTCGTCGCGCATCTCGGCTCCCGCACTCGTCCTTGTCGGCGCGCAGGATACGCTCGTGCCGAGCGGGCCGACTGCCGCTATGCTCGCCGCGATGCCCCCTGCCCCGCCCGCCGACCGCACGGTCCTGAACTATCCCGCCGGCTTCCACATGCTGCTGCGCGACCGCCAGCGCGCGCGCGTCACCGACGACGTCGCGGACTGGATGCTCGCGCGCACGGTGCCGCGATGAGCCCCGGCCGCACCGAGGCGATCGGCTGGGCCGTGGTGGCCACGCCGTTCGCGCTGCTCCTCTACCATCTCAATTCCGGCGATTTCGACGCCGCGCCGTGGCGCTCCGCCGTCCACGAAAGCGGGCTTTGGGCGCTGCGCTGGACGACGATCGCGGTGCTCGTGTCGCCCTTCGTGGCGCTGACGGGGATCCGCGCGATCGAGCCCGCGCGCCGGGCGCTGGGCCTGGGCGCGGCGCTTTACGGCTTCGCGCATGTCTGGTTCTGGCTGCGGCAGTACGCCTTCGACTGGGATTTCCTGCTCGACGAAATCGTGCGGCTGTTCCTGCTGGTCGGCCTTGCGGGCACGCTGCTGATGGTGCCGCTCGCCCTCACGTCGAACGACTACGCGCGCAAGCGGCTGGGCATGGATCTGTGGCGCAAGATCCACCTGCTCGTCTATCCGGCGGCCGGTGCCGCATGGTTCCACTTCGCGCTGTCGATCCGGATCGGCCGCGTGGAGCTTTACCTCCACGCGATCGGGCTGCTGATCGCGCTGGGCCACCGCCTGCAGCGCGCCTTCGCCAAGCCGCGCTGAGCGGACCGATCAGACGAAGATCAGGACGCCGACCAGCCCCAGCGTGACGCCGACGAGGCCGGCGATCAGCATCGGAACGAGCGTGCCGCCCGCGCGCGGATCGGTCGCGTTCATGCGTGCGCTCCCGAAAAGCGGGGGAAGAGCACGTTGTTTTCGAGATGGATGTGCTCCATCAGGTCGTCGGCGAGCTTGGCGGCGCCGGTATAGAGCGCCTGCCACGACCGGCACGCGCCCTCGGGCGGGACGAAATCGTGGGCGATGGCGCGCAGGCGGCCCAGCGTCGCGCCGTGATCGTCGTGCTCGTGGCGCATCTGCGCGATCGGCGGATCGAACCGGCCGTCGGGCATCCGGCGCATCATCGGGAACAGGACCATCTCCTCCTTTGCCATGTGCGAATCGAGTTCGGCGGCCATCGTTTCGAGAAGGTCGGCGAGCCCGCGCGGAACCTGCGGGTGATCGGAATGGACCGCCTCGACCTTGCGCGCGAGGCGGAAGAGTTCGGGCAGCTCGCGGCGATGGGTCTCGTGGTAGCGCGCCAGGATGTGGTCGATGAGGGTCGCGCTGTCGTGCGCGTTCGCGGGCAGGCCGCGCGTCGCGTCGAGCGCCGACAGCTCGGTTTCCACCGCCGCCACGTCCACACCGCGCTCGCGCGCCGCGTCGGCCAGCGCCTTCGCCCCGCCGCAGCAGAAATCGAGCTTGTGGCGGCGGAACACGGCCGTGGCGCCGGGAAGGCGGGCGGCGATCTCGCCGACGCTGCGTTCGCGCAGCGCGCCATCGAGGGTGGGAAGTTCCATGTCGGTCTCCTTACGCTTGTGTGCGGATGTCGGGATTTGCGTAGCGTTCGCCGGCCGCGAGCATCACGCCATTGTTCGCGGCGATGCCCATTTCGAGGCTCTGCGCGATGCGACGCGCGCGCTCGACGAAGTGCGCGGCGGCTTGCGGCGGGCAGGTTTCGGCGGCCGTCGCCTCGAACAGCGCCAGCCAGCGGTCGAAATGTCCCCCGTCGACCGGCAGGGGCAGGTGACGCGCCATCGGGCTGCCGTGATAGGCGCCCGTCATCAGCGCCACCGACGACCAGAAGGCGCACATGCGTTGCAGGTGGGGCTCCCAGTCGCGGATATGCGCGTCGAACACGGGCGCCAATACCGCGTCGGCACGGACCCGATCATAAAAAGTGCGCACCAGACGCTCGATCATCGCCGCATCGATCCCGGTGCGGGCGACGATTTCCGCCGTGGCCTGTGCGCGTCGGTCGGTCGCGTCCAATCTTGTCTCCACTCGAATAGGTATCTATTATGCGTATTCGATCAGATCGAATACGCATTGTCAATGCCTATTCAGGGGACCCCGCATGCGTCTCACGATGTTCACGGATTTCGGTCTGCGCGCGCTGATGCGGCTGGCCGCGGAGCCGGAGCGATCGTTCTCCACCGGCGAGATCGCGACCGAATTTGCGATTTCACGCAACCACTTGACCAAAGTGGTACGCGATCTGGCCGACGCGGGCTTTGTCGAGACGCAGCGCGGCTCTGGCGGCGGCTTCCGTCTTGCCCGACCGGCCGAGACGATCACGTTGGGCCAGATCGTGCGGGCGCTCGAACAGCGCCACGCGCTGGTCGAATGCTTCCGCATCGACGGCGGGGAATGCACGCTGACGCCGCAGTGCCGGCTCAAATCCAAGCTGGCCGCGGCACGTGAGGCGTTCATGCGCGAACTCGACGCAACCACGCTTGCCGCCTGCGCCTATGCGGGACCGGCGCGCTGAAGCCGACCTGCGCCGGGCCTGCTTTTGACGATTTTCGCGTGTGTATGCAATACTTCACCACTCGAGGGAAGGCTCCCGCGTCGGAGGAAGCTTGTCCAATTCGGTCAATACGAATGCGCAGCTCTACTACGCGCTCGGGTCGCTCAATGCGGCCCAGACATCGGCCGATCGCGCGCAGAAGCGCCTCCAGACCGGGCTCGAAACGGCCGATGCGCGCGACGATGCGGCGATCTTCGCCGTCTCCCAGCAGATCCGTGCCGACGTGCAGAGCTGGGACGAGGTCATGCGCGCCCAGGCTCCCGCCAAGGGGGCGGTGACGGCCGCAATGGCCGGGCTCACGACGATCTCCGACCTTCTCAACAATCTCGAACAGAAGGTGGTCGCCTACGCCGGCGCGCAGAGTGCGGCCGAACAGGCGATCTACAGCGCCGACGCCAACCAGATCCTGACCCAGATCAACACGGTCGTGGCGTCCTCGACGCTGAACGGCACCAACCTCCTCAATCAGGCCGACATCGGTTCGACGACGGCTGCAGGCTCGTCCAGCGTATCGCTCGGCGCGCCGGCGAATTCCTCGGGCGGCTTCGGCCTCAGCACGACGAGCTATCCGCTGCCGTTGGGCACGCCGGGCACCGTCGTGCTGCGCTACGACATGTACGGCGCGCCCGACGGCGCGCAGCTCGACTACAACGGATCGACCGTCGCGACGACCGGCGGCCTCGTTTCCGGACAGGGAACGCTGACGTTCAATTACGGCGGCGGCGCACCGGCCAGCATCGACGTCGTGATGAACGGCGGATCGGTGGGAACGGCGTGGACCTACACGCTCGAATTCGTGACGCCGACGCTTGCCGGCGCGCCGAGTGCGGCCCCCACCGGCAGCTATCAGGTGATCGCCGATCCGCAAGGCAACCAGACGCGCATCCGCACGGTCGATTCGACGACGACCGGTCTCGGCCTCAATCCGTGGTCGATCACGCCGGCCGCCACCGCGCTCACGGCCGTGCGCTACGCGCGCGATCTCGCCTCGCAGAATCTCGGCTACTACGCCGAACGCGCGCGCACGCTCGATTCGGTCGCGCAGACCGCCCGCACGAGCATGGACGCGATCGTCCAAGGGCTCGGCGCGCTGGTGGATGCCGACGTGGGCAAGGCTCAGGCGCAGGCGATGGCCGCCCGCGCGCGCATCGATCTCGCCCAGCAGGGCGTGGGCGTGGCCAACGCGCAAAGCCGAGCGATTCTCGGCTTCCTCGACGGCCTGAAGGGCTAGGACGGCCGTTCCCCGCCGGGATTTGCGTCGCCGGGGGGTTTCGGCTAGGTTCCCCCC
>JAYRKO010000279.1:0-4378 GCA_041905745.1 Tagaea sp.
GCCGTAGGGGTACTTCATCGACGGCAGGATGTTGCCCGCGTTCTTGAGCTTGGAGTAGTCGATCGGCAGCACGGTGCCGGCGTCGTGCATCTGGAACATGTTGATCGACGACAGGCCCTGCACGTCGGACGTGCCGCGCGGCAGGCGCTGCTCGGCCAGCATCTTCGAGCGGCGCTGCGGATCGCCCGCCTGGTCCTGGACCACTTCCCAGCCTTGCTTGATGAGGATCGGCTGTTCGATGTTCTTGTTGAGCAGGCGCGCATAGTCGCCGCCCCACGTGCCGACCACGATCTTGCCCTTCGACTGCGCGCGGGCCGTGCCGGCCATGCTCGCGAGGCCGACGGCCGCCGTGCCGGCCATCAGGCCGCGCCGGGTGATCTTGTAGGTGTGCGCCATTTTTCGCTCCTTCTTCGTTGTCTGGTGTCCGTTAAGTCAGTCGGCGAAGACGCGCGCGGTCGCGCGGTCCCAGCCCACGCGCACGGCCGTGCCGATCGCCGGCATGGCCCGGTCGGGCCGGTTCGGCATCTGGACGATGACCCGTTCGCGCGCCGTGAGGCGGATGTGGAGGTCGAGGGCCGCGCCGAGATAGGAAATGAACTCGACCGTGCCGTCGTAGGCGTTTTCGGGCGCGGGTCCGCCGGCGTCGGCGAGGACGACGCGCTCGGGGCGGATCGCCAGCGTCGCGGCACCGGGCGACCCGCCCTCGCACGTCACGCGCAGGCCGCCTTCCGAGACGAAACGGCCCGGCGCCTCGATGCGGCCGGAAAGGAAGTTCGACCGGCCGACGAAATCGGCGACGAACCGGTCGGCCGGACGTTCGTAGAGATCCTGCTGCGTGCCCGCCTGCCGGATACGCCCGTCGCTCATCACGACGAGGCGGTCGGCCATCGTCAGCGCCTCTTCCTGATCGTGCGTCACCATGACGGTCGTGAGGCCGAGCTGACGCTGGAGTTCGCGGATTTCGACGCGCACGTCGTGGCGCAGCTTCGCGTCGAGATTCGACAGCGGCTCGTCGAGCAGCAGGATGTCCGGCCGGAAGACCAGCGCACGGGCGAGCGCCACGCGCTGCTGCTGGCCGCCGGAAAGCTGGCGCGGCAACCGCTCGCCGAGATGGTCGAGACGCACGAGGCGCAGCGCCTCGGCGATCTTCGCGGGCATCTCGGCCTTCGGCACGCGGCGCATCTCCAGACCGAACGCCACGTTCTGGTTGACGGTGAGATGCGGGAACAGCGCATAGCTCTGGAACACGAGCCCGGCGTTGCGCTTCCACGGCGGCAGCGTCGTCACATCGTTCCCGCCGAGACTGATCGAACCGGTGGTCGGTTCGACGAAGCCGGCGATCATCCGCAGCGTCGTCGTCTTCCCGCAACCCGACGGGCCCAGCAGGACGAGGAATTCGCCGTTCGCGACCTCCAGCGAGACGTCGTCGACGGCCTTCAGCTCGCCGTAGCTCTTCGTGACGTTCGAAAGGCGAAGGCCCGCCATCTCAGACCACCCTGCTGATGCGCACGAAGCGGTCGGTGACCAGCATCGCCGTGCCGATGAAAAGGATCTGCAAGACCGAAACGGCCGCGATCGTCGGATCGATCTTCCATTCGAGATACTGGAGGATCGCGATGGGCAGCGTCGTGCGTCCCGGTCCGACGAGGAACAGGCTCATCTCCAGGTTTCCGAACGACGAAATGAAGCCGAACATTGCCGCCGCCACCATGCCGGGCAGGATGGCGGGCAGGGTCACGCGACGGAAGGTCGTAAACCTGTCGGCACCCAGGCTCTGCGCGGCTTCCTCGACCGACCTGTCCATGCCAACGAGGCTGGCGGTCACGAGACGCACCGTCCACGGGATGACGACGAGGATGTGGCCGGCGACGAGGCCGCCGAGCGAGCCGAGGATCGGCAGGTCGGTCATGATCTCGGCCTCGACATGGAAGACGTAGAGCGCGATGCCGAGCACGATCCCCGGCACGACGAGGGGCAGAAGCAGCAGATTGTTGACCGCCTCGCGCCCCGCGAAGCGCATCCGCACGAGACAGATCGCCGCCGGCACGCCCAACGACAGCCCGATCGCGGTCGCCGCGAGCGCCACCTGCAGGCTCAGCAGGAAGCCGGAAACGAACCGGTCGTTGCCCGGTACGGCCTGGAACCATTTGAACGAATAGCCTTCGGGCGGGAAGGAGGGGATTTCCTGCGAGAAGAAGGCGAGCCACGTGACGAAGAACAGCGGCAGCAGCAGATAGGCCATCGAAAGCGTCGCGGCGCCCTTCAGCGCGAGCCGCCCGAACCGGCGGCCGCCCGATCCCGGGACGGCGATGCGTGCGCTGTTCATGCCGCGGGCGCGCCTAGTGGAGACGGTTCTTGTGGAACCGCCCGCCCTTCACGATGGCCGACAGGTGCTTGCCCTGGTCGCCGAGCAGCGCGAGGTTCTTGAGCGGATTGCCGTCGACGAGAATGAGGTCGGCGAAGGCGCCCGGCTTGAGCGTGCCGACCTTGCCCACCATCCGCAGAACCTCTGCGCCGATCGTCGTCGCGGAGCGGATGATCTCGATGGGCTGGACGACTTCTTGCCGGATGACAAACTCGCGCGACTGGTCCCAATGCAGTTCGCCGAGGAGATCGCTGCCGTAGGCAACCGGCACGCCGTGGCGCTTGCAGATCTCGAGCGACTTGAGGCCGCCGGTCAGGACGACCTCGTTCTTCTCGAGGCTTTCGCCCGTCATGCCCCACTGCGCCGCGCGGTCCTTCATCGCGTAGTAGGTGACGAGGTTGGCGACCAGATACATGCCCTTCTGCTTCATCAGCTTCGCGGCCGCATCGTCGATGAGGTTTCCGTGCTCGATCGTACGCACGCCGAACTTCGCGGCGCGCGTGATGGCCTTGGCGGAGTAGGCGTGCGCGCACACGTAGCGCCCGAAGGCCTCGGCCTCTTCGACCGCCGCCTTCACTTCGCCGTCCGAGAACTGGAGGCTGTCGAGGGGATCGTAGGGCGAGGCGACGCCGCCCGACATCATGATCTTGACGTGGTCGGCGCCCTGGCGCATCTGCTCGCGCGCAGCCTTGCGCACGTCGTCGACGCCGTCGGCGACCGCCGACTTGAACTGCAGGCCGTTGCAGCACACGCATTCGCCGCCCGCGTTCGTCCGGCGGCGGGAGTCCGAGTGTCCGCCCGTCGGCCCGATCGACTGGCCGGCGATGTAAAGCCGCGGGCCGACGATGTGGCCCGTCTCGACGGCGGTCTTGATGCCCCAGTCTGCGCCGCCCGTATCGCGCACGGTCGTGAAGCCGCGGTTCAGCATCGCGGTAAGCCGCGTGGCGGCGCGCGCGGCGACCAGCGTCAGCGGCAGGTTTTCCATGAAGCGGATGTTCACTTCCGAATGGATCGCGTGCACGTGGCTGTCGATCAGACCCGGCATCAGCGTGCGCTTGCCGCAATCGACCTTCGTCGCGTCCTTCGCCTTGACCGGCTTGTCGGACAGCTCCTTCACCTTGTCGCCTTCGACGAGGAGCTGGTAGCCGCCGCGGATCTCGCCGTAGGTCGGCTCGAGAAGCTGGAAGTTCGTGAAAAGAAGCTGTTCGGCCATGACCGTTCCGTTCAGGAGAGGGTGTTCTTGTGGAAGGCGCCCGCCTTCATGATCGCACTCAGATGGCGGCCCTGTCCCTGGAAGAGGCCGAGGTCCTTGAGCGGATTCCCGTCGACGACGAGCAGGTCGGCGTGCGCACCCGGCTTCAGGCAACCCAGCTTGCCTTCCATGCGCAGGACCTGCGCACCGACCGTCGTGGCGGAGCGGATGATTTCCGCCGGCGACAGGACGCGCGCGCGCAGCAGGAATTCCTGAGACTGCTCGCCCTGGAGCTGGCCGAGCAGGTCGGTGCCGTAGGCGACCGGAACGCCGTGGCGCTTGCAGATTTCCAGCGAGCGCAGCGCGCCGTCGATGACGAGATCGTTCTTCGCCAGCATGTCGGCGTTCATGCCGTATTCGGAGGCGCGCTTCTTCATCTCGAAATAGGCGACGAGGTTCGCGACGAGGAACATGCCCTTCTTCGCCATCAGCTTGGCGGCTGCATCGTCGATGAGGTTGCCGTGCTCGATCGTGCGCACGCCGGCCTTGGCGGCGCGCGAAATCGCCTCGGGCGTATAGGCGTGCGCGCAGACATAGCGCCCGAAAGCGGTCGCTTCCTCGACGGCGGCCGTCGCCTCGTCCATCGAGAACTGGAGGCTGTCGAGCGGATCGTACGGCGAGGCGACGCCGCCCGACATCATGATCTTGATCTGGTCGGCGCCCTGACGCATCTCCTCGCGCACCGCGCGGCGCACGCCGGACACGCCGTCGGCGATGCCCATCGAGAACGCCAGCGCGTTGCAGCAATGGCAGCGCGCGCC
>JAYRKO010000280.1:0-4378 GCA_041905745.1 Tagaea sp.
CATTCTTTCCGAAACCGATTTGAGAGAGAGGGACGAATAAAATGGCTACCGTTGCAATGAACTCCGCGATCAGCGGACTGAATTCTTTCCAGACCGAGATCAACTACATCTCCGACAACGTCGCGAATTCGCAGACGGTCGGGTTCAAGCGCATCGACGGAAACTTCTCGAGCTTCGTCTCGACGTCTTCGCAGCGCTTCTTCAATCCCGGCGGCGTCACGGCCCGTCCGAGCTTCGTCAACAATCTGCAGGGCACGATCATCCAGGACGCCTCGCCGACCTCGATCGCCATCGCAGGTGCGGGCTGGCTGCCGGTGCAGAACGGCGTGTCGACCGCCGGCGGCACGACCGGCAACAACATCACCCAGTACACGCGCCGTGGCGACTTCACGCTCGACAAGAACAGTTACATGGTGAACGGCGCGGGCCTCTATCTCTACGCCCGCTCGGTCCCGCGTCCGACGACGGCGACCCCGAACCCGTCGCCCAACCAGGGCCCGCTGGTGCCCGTGCAGATCAATACGAGCCAGTTGCCCGCGCTGCAGACCTCGCTTGCCAACTACGCGGCAAACCTTCCGGCCAACGCGTCGCCGGGCACCACGTACAACGGCGGCACGATCACCGTGACCGACGCCAACGGTGCGGCGCGCGCCTTCTCGGTCACTTGGTACAACCGCACGACGGCCGGCGGCACGCTGCCCGGCGTCGCGGCCAGCACCTCGACCGGTACTGCAGCCATTCCCGCCTCGGCGGCCGGCACGACGCCGCAGTGGCGTGCGGTCATCACCGCGCCGACCAGCTCGGCCAACGGTACGGAAAGCTTGGCGATCGATTTCACGTTCGGCACGACCGTCGGCACGAACGCCGGCCTGCTGACCGCGATGACGAACATCCAGACGTCCAACGCCGCGACGATGTCGGCGACGACGACTGGCACCGACGGCCGTCTGACGGTCAGCTACAGCGCGCCCGGCCTTGCCGCGGCGCCCGTCCAATCGATAAACGTCGAGTTCGGTACGCCGAACACGACGAGCCCGACGACGGCCTCGACCCTCAGCACCGCCGGCGGCACGTCGCAGTTCGGCGGCACGACGATCTCGATTTCGAACATCTCCGCCGACGGCTACGCGGCCGGCTCGTACAACGGCGTGGGTATCGACACGAACGGCAATGTCTACACGACGTATACGAACGGACAACGCCTGACGCAGTATCAGATCGCGCTCGCCACGTTCAACAATCCGAACGGTCTGGTACGCCAGAACGGCGAGGCGTTCCTCGACGATCCGGCGGCCGGCTTCATCGGTCTCAACGCGTCGCTGCAGGGCGGTGCAGGCGGCGTCAACCCGAACAGCCTCGAGAACTCGAACGTCGACATCGGCGCCGAGTTCACGAAGATGATCGTCGCGCAGCGGTCCTACTCGGCCAACGCGCGCATGATCACCACGGCCGACGAAATGCTCCAGGAAGTCGTCAACCTGAAGCGCTGACGCACACGACGGTTCGGTGCGGGGGCCGGTCGCGGTCCCCGCTGCCCGCGCGCGGTTGCCAAAGGATCGCTGCCGCAGAAAAAGACCAATCCCGCCATCCCGATCGCGATCGCTTTGCGCGGCTGGTCGAGGGGCTGAGGCGGTATTGCCCGGGCATCACCATCCAGCTGTCGGCCGGCGGCCGATCGGCCGACCTTCGAATTCTACGTGGCACGCTCAAGCGGCTGGCACTCGATGTGACCTGGACGGGCGCCGGACTCGGCCGCGACCAATTGACGCTGAACCGGTGGAGCCTCGAACTCGGCGGGCATTGCCGGACCGGGCTTGAGGATAATGTACGCATGGACGAGCATGCGCTTGCGCCCTCCGACGCTGTGCTCGTGGCGCGAGTGGCCCGGCTGTGCGAAGAATACGGAAGGTGGCCCGCGATGGTCGCCGAGGCGCGTGCGATCCTGAGTCTCGCGGCGGCCTGATCAGGGGAGAGATGCGCATGGAAAAGGGCGAATTCTACCGCCGCGACCGCAACTGGCATCCGCCGGGCTTCGCGCCCGGCTACAAGTCGACGATCCTGCGAAGCCCGAAGCGCGCGCTCCTGTCTTTGCCGCAATCGCCGGCGGATCTGTCCGGGCCTGTGTTCGGTCATGACATGCTCGATGCGCTCGACCACGACCTGATCCGCAATTTCGGCACCGGCGGCGAAGCGATCGGCGAGCGCATCGTCGTGCATGGGCGCGTCGTCGACCAGAATGGCAGGCCGGTCGCGGGTGCGCTGATCGAAGTCTGGCAGGCGAATGCTTGCGGACGTTACCGGCACGTGCGCGACGGGTACGTTGCGCCGCTCGATCCCAATTTCGGCGGATGCGGCCGGGTCATCACCGACGCGGACGGCAATTATGCGTTCCGCACGATCAAGCCCGGCCCCTATCCGTGGCGCAACGACGGATCGGACTGGCGCCCTGCGCACGTCCATTTCTCGATCTTCGGCCACGCCTTCACGCAGCGCCTCATTTCCCAGTTCTATTTCGAAGGCGATCCGCTGATCGCCAAGTGTCCGATCGTCAATACGATCCGCGACAAGGCGGCGGTCGACTCCCTCGTCGCGCGCCTCGATCTCGAAAACCAGGGGCCTTTCGATCACCTGACCTATCGCTTCGACATCGTTCTGCGCGGCCGGCGCGCGACGTTTTTCGAGAACCGGCCGGAGGGGAACTGAGATGCCCGTCGAACCGCTGAAGGAAACCCCTTCCCAGACTGCGGGTCCGTACGTCCATATCGGTACGTGGCCGTCTGCCGCCGGACTGCCGATCCGCACGCAGGAAAAGCCGAACGTTATGGCGGGGGCCGGAACGAAGGGCGAGCGTATCCGGATCGAAGGCCTCGTCTATGACGGGGCCGGTTCGATCGTCACGGATGCGATGCTCGAACTGTGGCAGCCCGATTCCGCCGGAAAGCTTCCGGGTCACTGGGGGCGGACGATCACCGATCTGAAGACCGGCGAATGGTTCTTCGAGACGGTGAAGCCCGGCGCCGCAAAATCGACCGAAGCCCCGTTTGCGACGCTCATCATCTTTGCCCGCGGGATCAACATCCATCTCCATACGCGGATCTATTTTTCCGACGAAGAGAAGGCCAATGCGACGGATCCGGCATTGAAAGCGGTGGCCGAGCCGCATCTCCAGAAGACGCTCATCGCGACGCGAAGCACCAAAGGCGGTCAGACCGTCTACCGCTTCGACATTCGCCTGCAGGGCGAGAACGAAACAGTTTTCTTCGATATCTGACCCGGACGGACCGGATCGCGCTGCATCGCACCAACGCGGGGCGGCGCAATTTTTTGCATCAAAACCCTCATATCATTCAGCAAAATCCGACTTGAACAGGTCCGAGCGATGACGCTATCCGTGCATCAGGAGCGTGTCGCTACCGGTTCCGTCGAGAGCAGCCTTCGGGCATGCTCGACGCACGGCTCCGGATCGATGGGCCGGCCGATAGCCCCGCTCCCCATGGGGCCAATGTCTCGACCAATCAAGGGCGAGCGCGAGGAGGAAACGATGTTGCGACGTCAAATGATCGGAAGCGCGGTCGCCGCCGTTCTGGCGCTCGGTGCTTTCACGCCTGCGATCGCGCAGGACGCTGTAAAGGTCGGTTTGATTCTGCCGATGACCGGGCCGTTCGCGTCGACCGGCCGCCAGATCGAAGCGGCTGCGCGACTCTATATTGCCCAGCACGGAGCCACGGTCGCCGGCAAGCGGATCGAACTCATCGTACGCGACGATACCGGTACGCCGGACGTCACGCGCCGAATCGCGCAGGAGATGATCGCCAACGATCGCGTGACTTTCCTTACCGGCTTCGGTCTGACGCCGCTTGCCCTTGCGACCGCGCCGCTCGCCACGCAGGCGAAGAAGCCGATGATCGTCATGGCGGCCGCAACGGCCATGATCACCGAACAGTCGCCCTTCATCGTCCGCACGAGTTTCACGCTGCCGCAGGCAACCGTGCCGATGGCCGACTGGGCGACGCACAACGGCTTGAAGCGCGTGGCGACGCTCGTCACCGACTACGGCCCGGGTCTCGATGCCGAAAAGGCTTTCAAGGAACGGTTCGCGCGCGATGGCCGCGAGGTCGTGGCAGATGTACGCGTACCGTTGCGCAATCCGGATTTCGCGCCGTTCCTTCAGCGCGTCGCCGACCTGAAACCCGATGCGCTGTTCGTGTTCGTGCCCTCTGGCGTGGGCGCGCAGTTCATGAAGCAGTTCCAGGAGCGCGGTCTCGACAAGTCGGGCGTGCGGCTCATCGGCACGGGCGACCTCACCGACGACGACATCCTGAACGAGATGGGTGATGTCGCGCTTGGCGTCGTGACCACGCACCATTATTCGGCTTCC
>JAYRKO010000281.1:0-2207 GCA_041905745.1 Tagaea sp.
TCGCGCGCAGGCAGGCGGAAAGATGGCCGGGCTCGACCTCGACCAGCGGCGGGTCCTGCTCGCAGATTTCGGTCTTGAACTGGCAGCGCGCGGCGAAGCGGCAGCCCTTGGGCGGGTCGAGCAGGTTGGGCGGCAGGCCCTCGATCGTCTCGAGCTTCACGCCGCGCGGCCGGTCGAGGCGCGGGACCGAACGCATCAGGCCCATCGCGTAGGGATGGCGCGGGCGCAGGAATACGTCGTCGGCCGTGCCCTGCTCGACCACGCGCGCGGCGTACATCACGTTGACGCGGTCGGCGTAGCGCGCGACGACGCCCAGATTGTGCGTGATGACGACGAGCGCGATGTTGAGCTTGCGCGAAAGCTCCTTCATCAACTCCAGGATCTGCGCCTGGATGGTCACGTCGAGTGCGGTCGTCGGCTCGTCGGCGATGATGAGTTTCGGGTTGCACGCGAGCCCGATGGCGATCATCACGCGCTGGCGCATGCCGCCGGAGAACTGGTGCGGATATTGTTCGAGCCGCCGCTCGGGATCGGTGATGCCGACCATCTTCAGGAGCTCGACCGCGCGGGCGCGCGCCTGCTCTTCGGTCATGGCGAGATGGATGAAGAGCGGCTCCATCAGCTGCTGGCCGATCGACAGGACCGGGTTCAGCGAGGTCATCGGCTCCTGGAAGATCATCGAGATGTCGCGACCGCGCCGCTCGCGCATCTCCTCGTCCGACAGGTCGAGCAGGTTGACGCCGTCGAACATGATCCGGCCGTGGACGACGCGCCCCGCGGGCTTGGCGAGCAGCCGCATCACCGCGAGCGAGGAAACCGACTTGCCGCAGCCGGACTCGCCCACGATCGCCAGCACCTCGCCCGGGCGCACCTGATACGAAACGCCCTCGACCGCGCGCACGACGCCGCGCGACGTCACGAAATGGACGTGGAGGTCTTCGACGGAAAGAAGCGGCGCAGGTGTCGTCGTCTGCAAGCGGGAGCGTCCTGTCCTTCGCGGGTGCGGGATCGATGCCCCGTACCTCGTTATCGTACCGTCTTTCTGCCTAACACGGGCAATGCCGGTATTTCCAGCGTTCAGGCGTCTTTCCGCAGTGGCGAAAAATCAAGCAGGGCCGCAAGTTCGTCCAGCCCCCGCACGATCGCGTCCGGCCGGGGCACCGCGTCGGCCAGCGCCACGCCGCGCCGGTTGACCCACGCAATGGCGAGCCCCAGCGGCTTGCCGCCGACCATGTCGGTGAACTGCGACTGGCCCGAATGCAGGATGCGCCCGAGCGGGACGCCGGCCTGCGACAGGAAATACCGGAACAGCGCGCCGTCCGGCTTGTAGCCGCGCGCGCGTTCGGCCGTGCAGACGAGCCCGAACAGGTCGGGCAAGGGCGTAGCCGCCAGCAGGTCGTCGTCGATGTTCGAGATGATCGCGAGCTTCGCATGGACCGCGAACTGCTTCAGCACCCGCTCGACGTCGGGATAGAGGGGAAAGCGGGCGAAGGCCTCGAAATAACGTTCGATCTGGCCCGGGTCGCCGTCGACGCCGTGGGCCGCAAAACTGTCGGCGAGCGACGCACGGCATATTTCGCGGTACGGGCGGTAGGGCTCCCAGTAGCGCTTGATGTTGCGGTGCTCCCAGTCTTCCCAGAATTCCTTCACGTCGACATGCGCCGCCCCGGCCGAGCGCAGGATATCCTCGAACGCCGCGTACGAACCCGCGCGCACGTCGATCAGCGTGCCAAACACGTCGAACGACATCAGCTCGGGCGAAAAGCGCGTCATCTCAGACGTTGCCCGCGCGCACCGCTTCGACGACCGCATCGGTGACGGTCTTCGTGTCGGCATTGCCGCCCAGATCGGCGGTGCGGAAGCGGGCATCAGCCGTCACGCGCTCGATCGCCGCCATCAGGCGCTTGGCGGCGGCCGGTTCGCCCAGATGTTCGAGCATCATCACCGCCGACCAGAACGTGCCGACCGGATTGGCGATGCCCTTGCCCATGATGTCGAACGCCGATCCGTGGATGGGCTCGAACATCGACGGGAATTTGCGTTCCGGATTGAGATTGGCGGTCGGCGCGATGCCGATCGAGCCCGCGAGTGCGGCGGCGAGATCGGAAAGGATGTCGGCGTGCAGGTTCGTCGCCACGACCGTGTCGATCGAGGCCGGCCGGCGGACCATGCGCACGGTCATCGCGTCGACCAGCTCCTTGTCCCAG
>JAYRKO010000281.1:2307-4346 GCA_041905745.1 Tagaea sp.
GCGGGCACCACTTCCTTGCCGATGCCGTCGCCGGGAATTGCGGCGATCTTGTGGCGTTTCATGGCGGCCCTCCGTTCTTGCATCGTGCGTTCGTGCGCTTCCGTCTGATATACGAATTTCGGGCCCGCAGGTAGCGGGCGCGCGCGAGGACGAATGTCGATCTGGGGAAGTCTGCTCGGCGGAACGGCCGGCTACGCGCTGGGCGGGCCGCTGGGCGCGCTCATCGGGGCCGCCGCCGGCCACGCGCTCGCCAAGGCCGCGTTCGGCGCGGAAGCCGGCAAGGCGCCCGAAAAGCAGGTCGCCTTCACCATCGCGACCGTGGCGCTCGCCGCCAAGATGGCCAAGGCCGACGGCGAGGTATGCGCGCGCGAGAAGGCCGCCTTCGCGCGCCTGTTCCATTTCGACGAGGCCGAGCGGCGGAACGTCGAACGCGTGTTCGATCTCGCCACGCGCTCGACCGCGGGGTACGACGCCTATGCCAAGCAGGTCGCCGGCATGTTCGGCAAGGGTGCCCCCGCACTCGACGAGCTGCTCGACTGCCTGTTCCACATCGCCGAGGCCAACGGCGTGGTCACCGCCGAGGAGACCGCGTATCTCGCCGAGGTCGCGCGCATCTTCGGCATCGATGCGGCCGGCTTCGAGGCGCTGCGCGAATCCCAGCTTGCCGCCGCCGACGCCGATCCGTGGCGCGTGCTGGGCATATCGCGCGACGCCGACGAGGCCGCGGCGCGCAAGGCGTGGCGCGAACTGGTGCGCACGCACCATCCCGACGTGCTGACCGGCCAGGGAATGCCGGCGGAATTCGTGGCGCTGGCCGAGGAGCGGCTGCAGAAGATCAACGCGGCGTGGGACAGGCTCACCCGCGCGAAGGGCTGGAAATGAAACCGAGCGACGTCGCCCTCGTGATCGTCATTATGGCGCTGTGGGGCGTCAACTTCGTCTTCGCCAAATGGGCGGTGGCCGAGCTGCCGCCCATTTTCGCCATCGCGTGCCGCTTCGCGCTCGTGGCGCTGGTGCTGCTGCCGTTCGTGAAGGTCCCGTACGGCAGCCTGAAGCGCATCGCGCTGCTGTCCCTGACGCTGGGCTGCGTGCATTTCAGCATCTTCTTCACCGGCATTTCCGGCCTCGAGGCGGGATTGAGCGCGATCATCGCGCAAAGCCAGGTTCCCTTCGCCACGATCCTTGGCGCCATCCTCTTCAAGGACTATCCGGGCTGGCGGCGGTGGCTGGGCATGATCCTCGCCTTCCTCGGCATCTGGCTCTCGGCGGGCGAGCCGCGCTTCGAAGGCGGTGCCTTCTATATCGGGCTGTGCCTCGCCGGCTCGTTCGCGTGGGCGGTGGCGAACTTCCAGATCAAGGCGCTGAGCCATGTCGAGGGTTTCGCGCTCAACGCCTACATGGCGCTGTTCGCCGTGCCGATGCTGCTGGCCGTGTCGTTCACGATCGAGGGCGGGCACGTCGAGGCGGTGCGCAGCGCCGGCGTGCACGCGTGGTTCGGCATCGCGTTCATGGCGCTCGTCACGTCGGTCTGCACCTACTGGGTCTGGTACCGGCTCATCCGGCTCTACGAGGTCAATCTCGTGATGCCCTATACGCTGCTCGTGCCGGTGTTCGGCGTGATGTCGGGCGTGATGATTTCGGGCGACGCGCTGGGCTGGCGCACGGTCGCGGGCTGCGCGCTGACGGTGGCGGGCGTGGGCATCATCACGATCCGCCGGCCGGGGCAGGCCGATCCGGAAACGCGCTCGAAGTCCGCATGAAGATCCGCACGCTTCCCTCGCCCAACTGCGACGACAGGCCGGCGGACGTGCGGCCGGAAATCCTCGTGCTGCACTACACCGACACGAACACGCTCGACGAGACGCTGGCGATCCTCGTCGATCCCGCGCGCGAGGTGAGCGCGCACTACGTCGTCGCCGAGGACGGCACGGTCGTCTCGCTGGTGCCCGAGGAACGGCGCGCGTGGCACGCGGGCAAGGCAAGTTGGCGCGGAATGCCGGACGTCAACGCGCGTTCGATCGGCATCGAAATCCAGAACC
>JAYRKO010000282.1:0-4337 GCA_041905745.1 Tagaea sp.
TTCACCGAGGCCGACGCGATGGCGCGCTGGATCGCGCCCTACGGCTTCCTGTGCAAGGTCGCGCAGTTCGACGCGAAGGTCGGCGGCACGTTCCGCATGACCTTCGTCAATTTCGGCACCGGGGCGGGCCATTCGTTCGGCGGCGAATTCCTCGAACTCGTGCCGGGCAAGCGGCTTCGCTACACCGACCGCTTCGACGACCCGAACCTGCCGGGCACGCTCACCGTCACCGTCGACCTGAAGCCGGTGCTGTGCGGCGCGGAACTGAACGTCGTGCAGGAAGGCATCCCCGAAGCGATCCCGACCGAGATGTGTTACCTCGGCTGGCAGGAATCGCTGGCGCAGCTTGCGCACCTCGTCGAGCCGGAAATTCCGGGGTGAGGGGTTTCCGCATCGCACAACCAGAAATAAAATTCCAAAATTAACCTCAAGAACGAATCCAAAGAATCAAGCGATCCGCGTAAGATTCCTTCACTTGGACGACACGGTGAGTCTCCCGGCCGTGGCTCCGCCGAAAAGCGGGCGCATGATGGGGAAGCAAGGGAGCATCCCCTCCAAGTCACGACTGGCGCGGCATCAATTGCCGCGCCAGTTTCGTTTCCGGGCCTCGGACAACCCGACCTTCGTTCGTTTCGCGGCGGAACCGTCGCCGCACTTCCGACCAGTCCAAGCGATAGATCGATACGATATAGACGTTCCCGTCGCGTGCCTTGCGCAGGATGATGCGCAACGGCCGCTTGCGATCGGCAATCGTTATTTCGGCACTCAGTTTTCGACCGCGACTGACGAATGAAAACGGTGCGCCGATGCTGACGGGCAGGTGCGCGAAATCCTCGAAGCCGATCTCGCGATGGACGACCGTGATCTTCGAAAAGGTTGGATATGACATTCGAACTGGTGTTCCGACGGGTACACCAAGGATGCCGGAAACCGTACGGTCGACCCGCCATGCGATCAATGGGCCGGGCTCGACGTCCGGTCCGGCAAAGAAGTTTGCAAGAGCGACAGTGTCCATCGTCTTTCGACGTGCCTGAAATCACAGGTTGCCGACAAGCGGAAATACGAATTGATTTAAGATTGTATAAATTCCTTCTGCAGCCTATAATCCTGCGCATCGGCCGGTGCGAACCGGGCGTGTGCTGTTTGACAGGTGAAGAAGGAAAATCGGGTCGGCGCGTCGGCTTACAAAGCGCCGTAACCTTCATCCGCGATTCAAGTTACCTGCGTTGCGGATCAAGGGGATAAACAGGTTACGTCGCCTGTTGGTGCGTTACGCGCGCAACACGCCCAGCAGCGCGTTCAGCACCTTGCGGCCCTGCGCGGTGGCGCCGATGCCCTCGGATGTGCGCTTGAGGAAGCCGTCGCGCACCATGCGTTCGACGCGCGCCGTATCCAGCGCCTCCGGCCCTTCGAGTGCTGCACCCGTCACACGCGCGAAGCGGGCGGCATCGATGCCCTCGCGCAGGCGCAGGCCCATCATCAGCGCCTCGTCCACGCGCTGCGCGCGATCAAGCGGCGTGTGTTCGGCCGTCGCGTGGCCGTGCGCGGCCACGCCGGCCAGCCACGTCTCGGGCGCCTTCTCCTGCCGCGTGGCGACGTGCTGTCCGCCTACCGTCAGGCGCCCGTGCGCGCCGGGCCCGACGCCGACATAGTCCTCGTAGCGCCAGTAGACGAGGTTGTGGCGCGACTCCTGGCCTTTGCGCGCGTGGTTGGAAATCTCGTAGGCCGGCATCTTCGCGGCATCGAGAATTTCCTGCGTGGCGTCGTAGAGCTTTTCCTGAAGGTCTTCCGACGGCATCGCCAGATCGCCGCGGTCGTGGAGCGTGGCGAACTGCGTGCCCTTCTCGATGGTGAGCTGGTAGACCGACAGGTGCGTGGGCTGCCAGTCGAGCGCTTGTTCGAGTTCGCGCTTCCAGTCGTCGACGCTCTGTCCGGGCCGCGCATAGATGAGATCGAAGGAGAAACGGTCGAACAAAGCCGCCGCACGGTCGACGGCGCGGCGCGCCTCGCGCGCATCGTGGCCGCGACCGAGGAACTTGAGCGCCTTGTCGTCCAGCGCCTGCACGCCGATCGACAGCCGGTTGATGCCGGCGGACTTGAACGCGGCGAAGCGTTCGGATTCGGCCGAGTTCGGGTTCGCCTCCAGCGTGATCTCGGGATCCTCCGCGATCGCCCAGCGCGTGGCGATGCGCTCGACGATGGCGCCGGCCAGATGCGGGTCCATCAGCGAGGGCGTGCCGCCGCCGAAAAAGACCGACGTCACCGTGCGGCCCGGCGTCAGGTTCGCGTAATGGTCGATCTCGGCGAGCAGCGCCTTCTTCCACGCCTCGCCGTCGATCTTTTCGCGCACGTGGCTGTTGAAGTCGCAGTACGGGCACTTCGACTTGCAGAACGGCCAGTGGACGTAGACGGCGAAGCTCATGGGACGGCGAAGCTCATGGCGCCTTGTCGAGGCAGGCGGCCTTGAATTTCGCGAAGGCGACCGCGCGGTGGCTCATCGTGTGCTTCTTCGCAGGCTCCATCTCGCCGAACGTGATCGAGTGGCCCGCCGGCACGAACATCGGGTCGTAGCCGAAGCCGCGCGTACCCCGCGGCGGCCAGGCAAGCGTGCCTTCGACCTCGCCGCGGAAAAGCTCGACGTTTCCGTCGGGCCACGCGAGGGCGAGCACCGAGACGAATTTCGCGGAACGGTCTTTTGCTCCGTCGAGTGCGGCCTCGACCATGCGCATCGCGCGCATCCAGTCGCGCTTGGGCCCCGCCCAGTTCGCGGTGAACACGCCCGGATCGCCGTCGAGGGCGGCCACGCACATGCCGCTGTCGTCGGCAAGCGACGGCAGCTTCGTGGCGGCCGCCGTGTGGCGGGCCTTCAGCGCCGCGTTCGCCTCGAACGTCGTGCCCGTCTCGTCGGGTTCTTCCACGCCCAGCGACCCGGCCGACACGCAGTCGAGCCCGTAGGGCCGCAGCAGGTCGGCCATCTCGGCGAGCTTGCCCTTGTTGTGCGTGGCGACGACGAGCCGCGTGCCGGCGATCAGCTTCCGCTGGCCCATTTCGCGACCGCCTGCTTCTGGAGGGCGACGAGTTCGCCGATACCCTTGCGCGCGAGCTTCAGCATCGCGACGAGCTGGTCCTCGGCGAACGGGTCGCGCTCGGCCGTGCCCTGCACCTCGACGATGCGCCCGTCGCCCGACATCACGAAGTTCGCGTCGACCTCGCACGCGCTGTCCTCGGCATAGTCGAGGTCGAGCACGCTTGCCCCGTTCGACACGCCGCAGCTGATCGCGGCGACGTGGTCGCGGATCGGGAATTTCGCGAGGCCCTTGGCCTTCACCAGCGGGAAGATCGCCTGATGGAGGGCCACCCAAGCACCCGTGATCGATGCGGTGCGCGTGCCGCCGTCGGCCTGCAGCACGTCGCAGTCGATCTTGATCTGCCGTTCGCCCAAGGCCGCCATATCGGTGACCGAACGCAGGCTGCGGCCCACGAGGCGCTGGATCTCCTGCGTGCGGCCCGACTGCTTGCCGCGCGCGGCCTCGCGGTCGGTGCGCGTATGGGTCGAGCGCGGCAGCATCCCGTATTCGGCCGTCACCCAGCCCTGTCCGGAATTGCGCAGGAAGGGCGGCACCTTCTCTTCCAGCGAGGCGGTGACGAGCACGTGCGTGTCGCCGAAGCGCACGAGGCACGAGCCCTCTGCATGCTTGGCGTAGCCCGGTTCGAGGCGGACCTCGCGCATCTGGTCGGCGGAACGGCCCGAGGGACGCATTCGGATTCTCTTTCGTCGAGGTGGGATGGTTTGCGGCCCGGAACCTAGTCCGGGGTGCGTTGACACGCAAGGCGGGCGGTGCCTAGCTAATACGCCATGAACCGGACCCCCATCGTTCCGTTCGAACGCCGACAGGCGCCGCCGGCCGCGAAGCCCGCCGAGTCCGGCATCGCCGCGATGGACGAGCGTTCGCGCGAGGTCTTCCGGCGCATCGTCGAGGCCTATGTCGAGACGGGCGAGCCGGTGGGCTCGCGCACGCTCTCCCGCCAGCTTTCCGATCCGCTGTCGCCGGCCACGATCCGCAACGTGATGGCCGATCTCCAGGACCTGGGCCTGCTCTATTCCCCGCATACCTCGGCCGGGCGCCTGCCGACCGACCGGGGCCTGCGGCTGTTCGTCGACGGGCTTCTGGAAGTGGGCCGCCTGTCGAGCGAGGAGCGCGAGCAGATAGAGGCGCAGTGCGCCGCCGGCGGCCGGTCGACCGCGCAGGTGCTGGAGCAGGCCTCGACACTGCTCGCCGGCATGGGCCGCGGGGCGGGCCTCGTCGTCGCGCCCAAGTCGGACGCGCCGCTGAAGC
>JAYRKO010000283.1:0-4334 GCA_041905745.1 Tagaea sp.
GTCCGGGCAGAACCTGTCGGACAAATCGCGCAACGTGCTGCTGTGCTGCTACAACGCGGCGCGCAACTCGCCCTACAAGGCCGCACCCCATCCGTCCTATACGCGGCTCGACAAGCTGCCCGACACGGCGATCCGCGCCGCGCGGCCGCGCACGCAGGCGACGCACGAATTCTACAAGCCCGAGGCGCGCGCGCCGGAGCCCGCGAAGGTCTAGCGGCCGCCCACCCGGGCAAGCCGGATCGTCGGGAAGCGGATCGGTCCCGACGGCGCCGTCGCGTCGCGGGTACGCGGCTTGCGCCGCGGCATGCCGGCGAGGAGCCATGCGGCGGCGTCGACCAGCGCGCCGAACAGGCGCGCGAGGCCGCCCAGCAGCAGCGGCAGCGAAAAATAGACGCCGAGAATGATCAGCAAAGTCTCCATAATTTTTATTTGTAGTAAATTTTATTTAATTTGTCTTAAATAGCGGAAAACCCGAACTTTTCCAGTAGTTTACTTGGGGATACGCCTTGCTGCTGAAGGGCGGCCAGCGTCGTTCCGCCGGTCCGCTTGGCAAGCCGCTGGCCGTCGGCATCGAGCAGCAGCGGGTGGTGCCAGTATTCCGGCGCCGGATAGCCGAGCAGGGCCTGAAGCAGCCGGTGGATGTGCGTCGCATCGAAGAGATCGACGCCGCGCGTGACCAGATCGATGCCTTGCAGATGGTCGTCGTGGACGACGGCGAGATGATAGCTCGCGGGGAATTCCTTGCGCGCGAGCACGACGTCGCCGAAGCGTTCGGGCGCGGCGCGCTGCCGGCCGGCCGCGCGATCGTGCCAGTCCAGCGGACCGGTCATCGCGATCGCTTTCGCGACGTCGAGGCGCAGCGCATAGGGTGCGCCCGCCGCGAGGCGTGCCGCGACGTCGTCGGCCGTGCGGTGGCGGCACGTGCCGGGATAGATCGCGCTCTCGCCCGCATGCGGCGCGCCGCCGGCCGCTTCGATCTCGCGCTGGATATCCGCGCGCGTGCAGAAGCATTTGTAGAGAAGCCCCCTGCCGTCGAGCCGCGCGAGGGCGGCCGCATAGTCGGCCATGTGCTCGGACTGGCGGCGCACCGGCTTTTCCCAGTCGAGGCCGAGCCACGCGAGATCCTCGAAGATGCCGGCTTCGAATTCCGCGCGGCAGCGCCCGCGATCGGTATCCTCGATGCGCAGCAGGAACCGCGTGCCGGCGCGCCGCGCAAACAGCGCCGAGAACGCGTGGCCCTTGTGCAGCCGCCCGGTGGGCGACGGCGCGAAACGCGTGACGGTCATTGCGGCCTCGACAGTCGCATGGCGCCACTGCTACCAGATGGCGCGTCGGCAATCGAGGATCGAGCATGCAGTTTTTCGAACTGGACGGCCCGCGTCTGCCGCCGCTGTCGGGCGGCAAGGCGAAGAGCGTCGTCGTGCTGCTGCACGGGCTCGGCGCCGACGGCAACGATCTCATTTCTCTCGCCCCGCTGTGGGCGCGCGTGCTGCCCGACACCGCGTTCGTTTCGCCGCACGGACCTTTCCCGTGCGACATGGCACCCTACGGGCGGCAGTGGTTCAGCCTGCTCGACCGCACGCCGGCCCGCGTGCTCGCGGGCGTGCAGGCGGCGGCACCGATCCTCGATGCGTTTCTCGACGCCGAACTTGCGCGCCACGAATTGCCGCCCGAGAAGCTGGCGCTTGTCGGCTTCAGCCAGGGCACGATGATGTCGCTCTTCGTCGCGCCCCGTCGGCCGGTCGCCATTGCCGGCGTCGTCGGCTATTCGGGCGCGCTCGTCGGCGCCGAACTTCTTGCGGGCGAGGTGCGCGCGCGGCCGCCGGTCCTGCTGGTGCATGGCGATGCCGATCCGATCGTGCCGTATGAGCGCATGGAAGCCGCAGCCGCCGCGCTCGATTCCGCCGGCATCGCGGTCGAGACGCTGACCTGCCCCGGCCTGCCGCATTCGATCGACGAGGCGGGCCTTCAGGCGGGGGCCGAATTTCTGTTCGACCGGTTGGGCGGCACGCTCGTCGGCTGAAGCGTCATCGCGCCGCAACATCCCGGATATTGTGTTCGGGCGGCGGATGTCCTATCTAGGAATAGCTAGTGTGACGTCGAATCTCGTGCCGCGGCTTGCCCGGACTTGAACGACCAGGGCAAGCGCTGCACCCGAACGGAGGCGAGGGTCGCGCGTGAGCTTGGGTTTGTCCGATACGTTGAGCGAGCCGCTCGACCCGGCGACAGTCCCGTTCGTTCCGTCGAATTCGCACGCGGTCAATGCCGACGCGTGCCCCGCACTCGTCCTCAACGCCGATTTCCGGCCGCTGTCCTATTTCCCGCTTTCGCTGTGGTCGTGGCAGGACGCGATCAAGGCCGTCTACCAGGACCGCGTCAACGTCGTCTCGCAGTACGACCGAATCGTGCGCTCGCCCTCGCAGACGATCCGCCTGCCGTCGGTCATCTCGCTGAAGGAATACGTGCCCGCCGCGCGCCGGCCGGCCTTCACGCGCTTCAACGTGTTCCTGCGCGACCGGTTCGAATGCCAGTACTGCGGCAGCGGCTTCCCCGCGCCCGAACTGACCTTCGATCACGTGATCCCGCGCTCGCGCGGCGGCCGTACGACGTGGGGCAACGTCGTGACGGCGTGCTCGTGCTGCAATCTCGTCAAGGGCAGCCGCCTGCCGAACGAAGCGAAGATGTTCCCGCGCAATCCGCCGATCCAGCCGACCTCGACCGAGCTGCAGGAAAACGGCCGCGCGTTTCCGCCCAATTACCTGCACCAGAGCTGGCGGGACTTCCTCTACTGGGACACCGAGCTCGATCCCATCTAGCTCAGCGCTTCGCCGGGCCGAAGCGCAGCGTCAGGTTCCCGCCCAGCCACGTCGACGACAGGCCCTTGCCGCGCACGCGTTCGAGGATCGCGGCGAGCGCCTCGTCCTCGTGCAGCGAGACGTAGATTTCCGCCCACGCATAGTTGCCCGGCGCGACGTTGCCCTCGGCCATGCCTTCCTGCGCGACGCCGGCCACGCGTGCCACGCCCTCGGGATTGTCGTAGCCCGTGCGCACATAGGCCGCGAGCCGGGCAAGCGCCCCGCCGTTCTCCGTCGACAGGTCGATCCCGTTCGCCGCGGCGAGCGCGTCGGCCAGCGCCAGCGGTTCCAGCGCGAAGCGGTGGTAGTGCAGCGCGCGCTGGCGCCGGGCAAGCTCGCGCGGCAGCGAGCCGTCGGCCGCGACCGAGCCGAGTGCGCCGCGCGCGGCGGCGATGCCCCAGTCGAACAGCGCCTTGTCGCCGGTGGCCACGCCCGCGGCGAGCGAAGCGAGGGCCGCCCAGTTGAGATGGTTGTTCTGCTCGGCAAACGGCTTTCGCGCGTATTCCGCGACGGTCGCCCAGGCGAGATCGTCGAGCCAGCCGGTTATGCGCGCGCGCAGTTCGGCGTCGATCTCCTCGGCGTCGGCGATCAGCGCGAAGTTGATCGCGGCCGTCGCGAGCGTCCATTTGCGTTCGTAGGCGCCCTGCTGGTTGACGCGGCCCAGCATCGCGCCTTCCGCGGCCCAGTTGGACAGCCAATGCGCGATGCAGCGTGCAGGTCCGGCGTCGCGCGGGCTCGCCGCCACGTAGCGGTCGCCCATGCGCGCAAGGCCGGCGGCGAAGGCGGCGAGCGGGGCGGTCTGGCGGTTGCGCGTCGCGTAGGCCTCTGGATCGACGATCGAGAAGCTCGGGTCGTCGCGCTTGTAGAAGGATTCGACCAGCAGGTCGCGCGGCGGGGCGGGCGGTTCGGCGCACGCGAAATTGCCGGCGATGCGCGCGCCGACGATTTCGCGCCGTTCGGCCGCGACGGGTGCGGGCTTGAACGGCGGCTCGACGCCCGCCGAGGGCGGGCCTTCGAGGACCATCTTGCACTCGCGCGGGCCGCGCCTGCCGCCGGCGAGGATGCGGTTCTCCTCGACGCGGCCTTCGTAGCGGATGGTCTTTTCGGTCTCGGCGCGATAGCTGCCGCTCACCACGACGCCGCCGTCGAGATCGACGAGACCTTCGAGCGTTTCCGATCCGTCCTCGCCGGGCGTGCCGCGCTGGAGCGCGAAGCGGCCCTCGCGCACGATAACGGCCAGCGTCTGGCGGAAGGCGGGCGAGGCGCCGATGGCCGAACAGTCGACCGTGCCGCGATAGGCGCCGTCGCCGGCCTGCGGGGCGGCAGCGGCCGGAGCGGCGGCGAGGAGAAGGGCGAGGGCGAGGGGCGTGGCGCGCGTCATGCGCCGCCACGTTAGCGCCCGTCCGCCGGCGGGTCTACGGCGTGCGGGCGAGCCGGGCCTGTACGGCCTCGATCTGCGCGAGCAGGTCCTCGCGCGTG